>JAHILQ010000101.1 GCA_018896985.1 Nitrospinota bacterium | reverse complement strand
TTTTCTTTAACTGCTGCTCTACTGGGCTACTGGGCTACTGGGCTCATCTTACTGTTCACTATTCACTATTCTCTATTCACTTCTGCTTATGCTTTTGATGCAAATAAAAAGATTCTTCCTAACGGGCTTACAGTTTTGCACTCTGAAAAACACAATCTGCCTATTGTCATGATTACCATGATAGTAAAAGCCGGGCTACTTGACGAGCCAAAAGAAAAGGCAGGGCTTGCTCATCTTACGGCAGAACTTCTTGATGAAGGGACCAAAAGCAGGAAATCAGCAGAGATAAGCGAAGAGATTGAATTCATAGGCGCAGGGCTCGGCGCATCGGCAGGGGGCGATTACACAACAATAACGCTTTCCGTGCTTAAAAAAGACATAGAAAATGGCTTTGAAATTTTCTCGGATATACTTCTGAACCCTGTATTCCCGCAGGAAGAACTTGAAAGGAAAAGAGAACTGATAAAAGGCTCTCTGAAACAGATGGAAGAAGACCCTTCTTTTCTTGCAGAGCGTTCATTTAAGAAAGAGGTCTTCGGAGAACATCCTTACAGCAGGCTCGTGGAAGGCTCTACAGAAACCCTTTCAGGAATAACGCGGGAAGACCTTTTGAGGTTTCATTCAAAATACTTCATCCCCAACAATGCGATACTTTCAGTTGTCGGAGACCTGACGCCTGCTGAATTAAATTCTCTTATTAAAAAATATCTTGATTCATGGAAAATAGCTGAACTGCCTGAGAGGAAAATCCATCCCATGAACGAGGAGAAAACAAAAAAGGCCGTGAAGATAGACAGAGACGTTACACAGGCGACTATAATCATCGGGCATCTCGGAATAAGCAGGGACAACCCTGATTACTATGCTGTTTCTGTTATGAACTACATACTCGGCAGCGGTGGTTTTTCATCAAGGCTTATGCAGAAGATAAGAGACGAGTTGGGGCTTGCTTATGATGTCAGAAGTTTTTTTACCACAAGCAAGGAAAAGGGTTTATTCCAGGCGGAAGTACAGACAAAAAATGAATCGGCAAATACAGCGACAGAAGAGATATTGAAACAGATAGAAAAAATCAGAGAAGAGAAAGTCTCTGACGAGGAACTTTCAGGAGCGAAAGACTATCTTACAGGGAGCTTTCCAAGAAGGCTTGACACCGGCAGGAAGATTGCAGATTTCCTTGCAACTGTTGAGTTTTATAATCTCGGACTTGATTATGCAGAAAAATACGTTTCTTTCATAAATGCAGTAACTAAAGAAGATGTGCTGCGTGTTGCCGGAAAATATCTTGATGCGGAGAATTTTGTGCTTATTGTTGTGGCTAATCAGAAGAAGGCTGAACTGAAATATTAAACTGATGCGATACCGTTCCCCCTTTCAAGAGGCTGCAACTGTCTTTCGGCAAGCTTAAACTACCTTCATAAGAGTTGCAGATGTTCGTGCGATATATAAAGCTCTTATAAGTTCTCATGCAGGGGCTATCCGCTCCACTTCGTGAAGACTTCAGCCCCTATTCTGACAGACCCGTGAATCTTGCCTTAATTCAGCCGCAGCCTCCTTACACATACCTGCCACAGAAATGATTGAGGGGTATTCCTCTTGTCAATCCATTCCCTATAACGTTATAATGCCCAATAAAGAAAAAACAAAATTTAAAATTAAAAATTCAAAATAATGGATTCGATATTTTTTAATTTTGCTTTTTAAATTTTGAATTGTAATTATGGCGTTTAAAAATATTATAGGACAGAAAAAAGCAATTAATATCCTGCTCGGGACAATGGCCAGGAACAGGATTCCTTCGGCATATCTTTTTGCCGGCGAATCAGGAATAGGCAAAAAGCTCACTGCGATTAACCTTGCAAAGACACTTAACTGCCAAAACAGCCGTGAAGCGTTAAGCGTAATGCGTGATGGGATAAAAGATAAAAACTCATTACGCATTACGGATCACGCATCACGAATTGACTGCTGTGATGAGTGCTCTTCTTGCAAGAAAATAGACTCGCGGACACACCCTGATTTTCTCATGGCAGCGCCTGAAAAGGGAGAGATACGGGTTGATGAGATAAGAATGATTGAAGAGGTTATTTCACTTGCGCCTTACGAGGGAAAAAGAAAAGTCGTGATTGTTGATGACGCAGAGACAATGAACCCGTCTGCCGCAAATGCATTTCTTAAAACACTTGAGGAGCCTCCTCCTCAGAGCATCATAATTCTTATCTCAGCAAGCCCGGACAGACTGCCTGAAACAATAAGGTCAAGATGCTCCAGGATAAATTTTTCACCTCTGGCTCCTGAGCAATGCAAAGAAGTCATAAGGGCAATTGACAATCAGGATACAGAGATTACCGATTCCCAACTGTCAACTCTTTCAAGGCTTTCCATGGGAAGGCCCGGACTTGCAATCTCAAGCGACCTCATGGAAGAAAGGGACTGGTTTTTCAATCTTTTTGGGGAAATGTCAGGAGGCAGAAATAAAGAGACATGGGCAGACAAGGAAGAGATGGAATTATGGTTTAACAAGGCATTCATGCTTTTAAGGGATATTGCTGTATTAAAGATAACAGGGAAAAGCGACATGCTGATAAATGCAGACCTTAAAGACAGATTCGCCGAGATGAGCAAAACGATAGAGATGAAAGATATAGTAGATATTTACGGCAGGCTGTCATTTTTGAAGGGTTATCTTGGCTTTAACCTGAACAAATCAATTACATGGAATTATGTAACGATTATAATGCAGAATTTAAAATTAAAAACCGGAGTTAAGTAATGGATAAGTTTAATTCTTGCTGCTTAATCTCTGTATTTATGAGGGAATAGATGCCTGACGTTATCGGAATAAGATTTAAGGACTGCGGAAAGATTTACGACTTTGAGGCCAATGGTTCAGGCGCGGAATTTAAAAAAGGAGACTGCGTAGTAGTTGAGTCTGACCTTGGCTTGAGCATAGGGAGCGTAATTATAGGGAGGCGCACAGTTGAAACATCTTCCAGAGAACTAAAGAAAGTGCTGAGAAAAGCAACTGAGGATGACTTTAAGCAAAAGCAGGACAACGAGGCTTTTGAGAAAGAGGCGAAGGATTATTGCATTGAGAGGATTATGGCAAGGGGACTTCCGATGAAGCTTGTGTTTACGGAATCTACTCTGGACAAAAAACGAATAGTTTTTTATTTCACTGCGGACGGAAGAATAGATTTCAGGGAGCTTGTAAAAGACCTCGCTGCAAAGTTCAAGACGCGCATAGAAATGAGACAGATAGGGGTGAGGGATGAGGCAAAGATAGTCGGAGGTTTTGGAATGTGCGGCAGAGAACTATGCTGCAGGACATTCCTTACGTCATTTGAGCCAATATCCATCAAAATGGCAAAACAGCAGGAACTCGTGCTTAATATGAGTAAGCTGTCAGGAATCTGCGGCAGGCTTATGTGCTGCCTGAGCTATGAAATTCCTGATGAAACAACCGGGATCCAACCCAAGGATGAGATAATGGCCATGGGAAAAAGCAAGCCTTTTCAGGATGAAACAGAGGATGTGCCTCAACTGGAAGTAATAGAAACTGTTTCGAGATATACAGAAACACCAGTCCCCGCTCTCCAGAGCGCTGCCCCTGCTTCTTCTGACAAACCTCAGACCGAAACTGCCAAGGAAAATGCAACAGGACAAAAACAAGAGACTGGGCAGGAACACAGAAAGCGCAAAAGGTGGCGCTGGAGAAAATTCCATAAAAAATGATAAGGCCGCTCAAACACAATGCCATCCCTGTCATGCAGGATATCTTAAGAATATGAAAAAAAGATTCTACGTTACAACTCCTATCTACTATGTCAATGATATCCCGCACATAGGCCACGCATACACAACCATTGCAGCGGATATTCTCTCACGATACAACAGACTGCAAGGAAAAGAAGTTTTCTTTCTTACAGGCACGGATGAGCATGGGCAGAAGGTTGAAAAGGCAGCCGCTGAAAAGGGACGCAATCCCAAGGAGCATGCCGACATCATGGTGGACAATTTCAGGAACCTCTGGAAAAGGCTGAACATATCCAATGACGCATTTATCCGGACAACCGATGACGCACACATCAAGACTGTGCAGGGACTTCTCCAGATGCTCTGGGACAGGGGGGAGATCGAAAAGAGGGAATACGCCGGCTGGTACTGTACCCCGGATGAGCGGTTCTGGACCGAAAAGGATCTGGTGGAAGGCAACTGCCCTGACTGCGGCCGGCCTGTTGACCAGATTCATGAAGAGAACTATTTCTTCCTTATGTCAAAGTATCAGAGTGATTTGATTAAATACATAGATGACAATCCGAATTACATACTTCCTGAAACAAGAAAGAACGAAGTCCTTGGATTTTTGAGGAATAATGTCCTCGGAGACCTCTGCATCTCAAGGCCAAAGAGCAGACTTTCATGGGGAATTCCATTGCCGTTCGATGAAAACTTCGTCACCTATGTCTGGTTCGATGCACTGGTAAATTATTATTCAGCAACAAAATATCTCGCTCCACAGCAGTCAGATAGCAGTCAGCAATCAGCACTCAGCAGTCAGGAAGAAACTTTCAACTTTCAACTTTCAACTTTCAACTCATATAGCTGGTGGCCTGCAACCCATCACATAATCGGCAAGGACATCCTCACTACTCACGCTGTATATTGGTCAACAATGCTTACGGCATTAAACCTTCCTCTTCCAAAAAACATCTTCGCTCACGGTTGGTGGACAGTTCATGGAAAAAAGATGTCAAAGTCTCTCGGAAACATGGTTGACCCCAATGCCATGGTCGAAAAATACGGTGTGGACGCCCTGCGGTATTTCCTGTTCCGCGAGGTGCCTTTCGGACTTGACGGAGACTTCTCAGAACAGGCGCTCATTAACCGGATAAACACAGACCTCGCAAACGACCTCGGCAACCTCGTAAGCAGATTCATTGCAATGGCAGAGAAATATTTTGGAGGAGAAATTGATATTGGGCGCATAGATGCAGGCGCATCAAGTGAGCTTGAAGAGCAGTGCGCTTATGCACATATGAATGTGCACAGAAAAGAATATTGGTCCCATCTGCACTTCAGCCTGATGCTTGAAAATATATGGGATATAATCGGAGAGACAAATAATTATATAGCAAGGAAAGAGCCGTGGAAACTCGCAAAAGAGAACATAGATTATTTGAAAATTGTTATGTTCAATATCTGGAATGCCTTACGAATCACAGCGCTCTCGCTTTATCCTTTTATGCCCGATACTGCCGGGAAGATATGGAGACAGCTTGGCTTGAAATCTTTGGTTGATGAGGCAAAACAGTACAGCCCTGAAATTTTTGAATGGGACTGGAAACCGTCTTATGAAATAAAAGTCTCTAAAGCAGAACACCTTTTCCCGAGAATTGAGACAAAAGAAGCAAAAAATAAAAGGAGAAAAGCTCAAAATCCAAGTGATACCCCCAGGCCATAGTAATCAACCTTATTGTTGTAAAACTGGCCGCGCGGATCAAACCCCTTGTACCACTCGGCCATGAGGCGCAGGCGACGCTGCCCTGGGTTGGGATGACCGAACTCGAGGCCGGCCTTGACGCTGGTATCGATGCCCCAGTTATGCTCCTCGAAGCTCTTCATGTCCACCCCGCCAATCGGCCTGCCGTTCCACACAAGCGGCTTGCTGCCGCGATACTCGATCCCCCAGTGGGCGCTCATCGGCTTTAGATCACCCGGTTCCTTATGGATCAGGTACTCACCGCCGCCGTACACTCGCCATCCGCGCCATTCGCGGGAATAGATGAGCTCAATGGCTTCGTAGCTGAGGTTGACCCGTTCAGTCGGCACAAGAATCTTTGAAATCATATGTCCTCGTTTAATCGAGTGAATTCCGCTAAAACAATCATGAATCTTTTCATCTTCTTCCTCCTATCAAAGGTTAACTATTTGCAAGAATAAAACCTGTTTTCAGTGAATCCTTCAAAGAGAGCGCGCTTTTTCCCGATCAATAGAATTTTGTTTTTTCTTGGACGACTTCATTCTAAAGAGAGATGCTGCAATGACTCCTATAACCACACCTGCCAAAACAGAGAGAAATAAAACGATTGCAAGGGACGCCTCGAATTTCCAGAAGAGAAATGAGATTACAACAGGTATTGCATTCTGTACCGAAAAGACCGTCACCACCGCAATGATGATCAATACAATTATTAGCGTGATCATTTTTTCCTCCTTGCTGTTTTTCACCTCCACCTTTTCCTCAGCCATAAATCAGCAGAGGATCGCGGGGAGGACAATAAGTTGAAAGCCCGAATCTCCGGAATTATCCCTTTGTGCATTTTTTACCTCTTCTCTTCCACCTTCAAGCTGCTCTTAACGGATTTCACGCCCTTGATCTGCCTGATCTTTTCTACGATCCGCTCTTCAGCCTTCTTGTCATGTATGAAACCCGCCAGAACAACATTTCCCTGTGTTGTCGTCACATCGATCTTCAAATACTTGGCATCCGGGTCTTTGACGATTATCGCATTCACTTCCGTGGTAATGCTTGAGTCATCGATGTGTTCGCCTGCCGTTCTGCCCGTCATAGAGGCGCAGCCCGAAAACAAGGCCAATCCAAAAACCATTAACACTGCCATAAAAATAACCTTCTTCATTTCACTCCTCCTGTCTTTAGGTGTGCAATCATACGATTGCAA
>JAHILQ010000100.1 GCA_018896985.1 Nitrospinota bacterium | reverse complement strand
ATGACTGTTCTTAGGACATTTCTATTTTGGTATTACACAGGTATCAGGGAAAACTTATTTCAAAGATTAGCTGTTGAAAGAAATTTTTTAAGGGCAACTTCGCGTTTTTCAGGAGTATAGTTCACTGCGAGTCTTGTAATTTCTGTGTCAAGCACAGAATACGCAGGACGTTTTGCAGGCCGGGGAGATTCCTCGGAAGTTACAGGAATTATCTCTGCTCTTATGCCTGCCATTGAAATAATCTCTCTGGCATAATCAAACCAGCTTATACCGTTCCCTGAATCATCGGTGATGTGATATATTCCAAAACTCCCGCTTTCAATAAGTTTTTTTATTCCGATAGAGAGATTTAAAGTAGAGGTCGGAGAACATATCTGGTCTGTAACAACTTTCACTGCCCGGCGCTCTTTTGCAAGCCTGAGAATTGTCACTACGAAATTATTACCTCCCCTGCCGTAAAGCCCGCTTGTCCTCACTATATAAAACTTGTTCATAATCCATTGTATATATTTTTCACCTGCAAGCTTTGATTCTCCATAAATACTCAATGGATTTGCAGCGTCAAACGGCGTGTAAGGTTTATTTTTCCTGCCGTCAAAGACATAATCTGTGCTGATATGGCATAAAGGAATTTGCATCTCTGCGCACGCAACAGCAAGATTTTGAACGCCTATGCCGTTTACCTGAAAGGCCTTTTCCCTTTCTTCCTCAGCCGTGTCTACCTTTGTATATGCAGCGCAATTGATTACTATATCAGGCACATTACTTTTTATATTTTTTATAACAGTACCTTTTTGAGTAATGTCCATCTCCCGCTTTGAAAGCGGCAGCACCTCATTATTTTCTCCAAGCACAGATATTAAGTCCTGTGCAAGCATTCCTTCTGATCCTGTAATCAGAATCTTCACCTGATCCAACTCTTTGTCATGCTGGCTTGTCCAGCATCCTTCTTTCCCGCACTCAGGCGGGTTAGCTGTGGCGAAAAGAAAGATTCCGAACAAGTCGGAATGACAACCCGACAAGCAGGAATGAAAATGGGGGCGAGAATGAGCGAAAGGGTTATCTCCTGCATTTTATTCCTATTCATCTCTCCCAAAATCCTCTGCTCTCAGCGCTGAGTCTTTCTTTAAGCGGTTTCCACCACCACTCATTATCCTTATACCACCTTATTGTCATCTCAATACCTTCCTCTATTTTGACAGACGGCCGCCATCTTAATTCACGCTTTATTTTTGAATTATCAAGCGCATACCTGTAATCATGCCCGGGCCTGTCTTTAACGAATTTAATATGCCTTTCGCTCTTCCCCATGATTTTAAGAATGCTTTTTGCAAGCTCTATATTTTCAACTTCGCAATTGCCGCCTGCATTATAAATCTCGCCTGCCTTGCCGTTATGCATAACGCTGTCAATTGCCGCACAACTGTCCCCTACAAAACACCAGTCTCTCACATTTTCCCCCTTCCCATAAATGGGAATAGGTTTCTTCATCAGAATATTTGTAATCATAAGGGGAATAAACTTCTCAGGGAATTGGTAATAGCCATAGTTATTTGACGGCCTGATAATTACCACAGGCAATTTATAAGTTTCATAATATGCGCGGATGAGAAGATCTGCTGAGGCCTTAGATGCCGAATACGGAGAGTTTGGCGCAAGCATGGTCTTCTCTGTGAATTTTCCCTTATTACCGAGGGTCCCATATACCTCATCAGTTGAGATATGAACAAATTTTTTAATTGAAACTGTTCTTGTCCGAAGGATGCTGCGCACAGCCTCAAGTAAAGTATGGGTTCCTAAAATATTTGTAGTCAGAAAGGGGGAGGAATTCTGGATTGACCTGTCAACATGCGTCTCTGCGGCAAAGTTTACGATATAGTCTGCATCACCAAGCGCATTTGCAATAAGGCTCTTATCCTCAATCCTTCCATGGACAAAACGATATCTCTTAGATTTTTTTATATCTCTCAGATTTTCGAGATTTCCCGCGTATGTCAGGGCGTCTATGTTTACAATCTCATAGTCAGGATACTTCTTCAGGATAACCTGAATAAAATTTGAACCTATAAATCCGCATCCGCCTGTAACGAGTATCTTCAT
>JAHILQ010000099.1 GCA_018896985.1 Nitrospinota bacterium | reverse complement strand
TTATAACACTTTTTCACGAATTAATGCTTTAATAAAATGCAGGCATACTTACAGTTGTATTTATGGCAATCGGGATAAAGAGATAGAGCATTTATAATAGCATTAAACTTCGGCTATTGACCTTATTTATGCTTGTGATATAATTGACTTGAGGAGGGACGATGAACCAGATATGGTTTGCACTCATGACAATCGCTTTTTTAATAGTTGTATGCTTTCTCGTATATGCGCTGCTTGAACTGAGGAAATCAGCAAGGGCGCTCACAGATTTTTTGAGGACAACAGAGGATTCCCTGAAACCCGCTCTGGAAGAACTCCAGCAGACACTGAAAAGCACGAGAAAGATCACTGATGATGTAAATTCTGTCACAGAGGACATAAGACTGGTATCAGGCAGCGCAAGGGATATCGGACAGAACTTAAAAAAGATAAGCTTGCTTTTAAATGAAGTCAGTTCGGATGCCATAATAAAGGTTTCGGGATTAAGGGTTGGGATAAGAACAGCGCTTGAAGTCTTAATAAAAAATTTTCTGACAAAAGGAGGTACCAAATGAGAGACAATGACGGACACAGCGCAGGCACGGTATTTCTTTCCTTCCTTTTTGGAGGGATTGTAGGAGCAGGGCTTGCTATGCTTTTGGCGCCGCAGTCCGGAAGCGAGACCAGAAAAAGGATAAAGGAATTCGCAGATGACATGCGGGAAAAGGCGGATGACTACGTTGAGGATATCAAAAAGGGCGTAACATCAACAGTGGAGGAAGGAAAAGACTTTTACGAGGAAAAGAAATCCGCCATTACTTCAGCAGTTGAAGCAGGCAAAAAGGCATACGAAAAAGAAAAAGAGAGGCTCTCCAAAGGTTAGACCTGATAATGCATGAGGCTTCTATTGCGCTGAGCGTGCTTGAGATTGCCGTTGACAACTGCAGGAAAGCAGGTTATAACAGGATAGAATCAATACGGTTAAAGATTGGGAGGGCGTCGGGCATAATGATCGACGCCCTCCTTTTTGCATTCAATGCCGTCAAGACAGACACAATTGCGGCAGAAGCAAGCGTTATAATAGATGAGATACCTGTAAGCGGCTTGTGCAGCAGCTGCGGCAAAGATTTTGTTACAGAAGAAAAATATGTATTGTGCTGTCCTGAATGCAGCAGCACATCATTTAATATAAAAACAGGGCGTGAACTTGAAATCATAGATATGGAAGTATTTTGAAGAACAAACTAACAGCATGCAAAAAACTATCAGGGGGCAAATAAAGTGAAAGTTAAAGTCGTGACAAGGATACTTGAGGCAAATGAGAGAATCGCAGCGGAAAACCGCAGGCTTTTTGACGAGGCAAGGGTCTATGTCATTAACCTGATGAGCGCACCCGGCGCAGGCAAGACATCCCTGCTGGAAAAGACCATAAAAGAGCTGAGCGGAAAAATAAAGCCCGCTGTTATAGAAGGAGACATTGCAGGCACAGCTGATGCCGAAAGGATCAGCAGTCTCGGAGTCCCTGTTATACAGATAAATACAGGCGGCGCATGTCATCTTGACGCTAACATGATTAACGAGGTTTTGGGATCTCTTCCTCTGAAGGAGACTGACCTGCTTTTTGTTGAAAACGTAGGAAATCTCGTATGCCCTGCAGAATTTAACATAGGCGAGGATATGAAGGTAATGCTCTTGAGCATAACTGAAGGTGATGATAAGCCGTTAAAATATCCCCTGATGTTTCAGGAATCATCAGCCTTGATATTGAACAAAATTGACCTTCTGCCATATACAAATGCAAGCATAGAGAAAATCAGGAAAGATGCAATGTCTTTAAATCCTTCGCTGAAAATATTTGAGGTTTCATGCAAAACAGGCAAGGGAATCGCGGAATGGACGGACTGGCTGACAGAGAAAGTTAAGAGTTAGAAGTTAAATGAACCGTGTCCTCATCAATATCAAAGGCGTTGTGCAGGGAGTCGGCTTCAGGCCCTTTGTCTATAACCTTGCCAAATCCCTTAACCTGAAAGGCACAGTGACCAATACCTCTGACGGCGTGGCAATTGACATAGAAGGCGAAGACATCACGTCATTTATAGGCAGGCTTCCAAAAGAAGCGCCTCCATTATCAGAGATAAACAAGATTGATATTTCGCCTATGCCTCTTTACGGGCACAAAGATTTTGAGATAGTAAAAAGCAGAGACAGCGGAAGTTTTACGCTTATATCTTCTGACGTCTCAATATGCGATGACTGCCTTAAAGAGATGCTTGACAAAGGTAACAGGCGTTATCTCTACCCTTTCATAAACTGTATCAACTGCGGACCGCGATACACCATCACAAATGCTGTGCCTTATGATAGACACAACACCACCATGTCTGTTTTTAAAATGTGCAATGAATGCGAAAGCGAATACAACAACACTTCCGACAGGAGATTCCATGCCCAGCCTAATGCATGTGCGGTATGCGGACCGCAGATAGAATTCAAAATTCAAGATTCAAAGTTCAAAATTCAAGAAAAAGAAAATCCTATCGAATCAACTATAAATATTTTAAAACAAGGCGCTATTGTTGCTGTTAAAGGGCTTGGCGGTTTTCATATCGCATGCGATGCCGCAAACAAAGATGCGGTTGAAAGATTAAGAGAAAGGAAAAGAAAGAACAACAAGCCTTTTGCGCTTATGGCTCCTGACATAGAAACAATTAAAAAATACTGCGAGGTATCGGAGAAAGAGCAAGAACTCCTGACCTCCAATAAGAGACCGATTGTGCTCCTCAGGAAAAAAACTGCGCAAGACAATTCAGCGCTCTTGCCTGATTCGATCAGTCCTAATAATCTGTACATCGGCTTCATGCTCCCATACACGCCTCTGCATTATCTATTATTTTATTATCCATTAACTCCTAACTCTGAACTCTCGCCTCGGCTCTCCTCGGCGAGTCCGCCCGAGTGCGGACGAGTCGCCTGTGGAGACCTAACTCCAAACTTTCTTGCCCTTATAATGACCAGCGGCAACATCTCAGAAGAGCCGATCGTTGTCAGCAATGACGAGGCAGTATCAAAATTCTCCGATATGGTTGATGCCCTCCTTATCCATAACAGGGACATCTTCATGCGTGTAGATGATTCTGTTATAAGAAATCATTTTTTAGCTCACAGGACAAAACCTATCTTTATCCGCCGTTCAAGGGGCTATGCGCCTGAGCCCATATCTCTGGACAATGATGGTCCCGAAGTGCTCGGCTGCGGAGCTGATATAAAAAACACATTTACCCTCACAAAAGGAAGCTATGCTATTCCAAGCCATCACATAGGAGATATGGAAAATTACGAGACTGTAAAATTTTTTGAAGAGAGCCTCAGCAATCTAAAAAAAGTTTACAGGGTGAACCCTGTTGCAGTAGGATATGACCTGCATCCCAATTATCTTTCAACAAAATGGGCGCTGGCCCAGCAGTCAGCAGTTAGCAGTCAGGAGCAAAAAACTCGTCACTCGTCACTATCTTTTTATGGCATTCAGCATCATTATGCGCATATTGCATCTGTAATGGCAGAAAACGGAATAAAGAGAAAAGTCATAGGCGTTGCATTTGACGGCACAGGTTATGGAACTGACGGGAATCTGTGGGGAAGTGAATTCCTGATCGCCGATATAGATGACTTTAAGAGGGCGGGACACTTTAAATACATCCCCCTTCCTGGAGGAGAGACGGCAATCAGAGAGCCGTGGAGAGTTGCGGTCAGCTACATAAGATATATCACGGGAGATGAGGTCATGCACTATCTGGAGTCCATAGGCTTCATTGAAAAATACGGCAGTGATAAGATAAACAGCATTCTCAGAATCATTGACAACAGAGATTTCTCACCCCTTTCATCAAGCGCAGGAAGGCTCTTTGATGCGGTCTCGGCAATACTCGGGATATGCGACATAAACACCTTTGAAGGTGAGGCAGCAATGGCGCTTGAATCTTATACCATAGATAGCATAGAGGAAGACTACCCTGCTGACATCGGATTGAAAGACAGGATTGAAATAGACTTTTGTTTGACTCTGTTCAGGCTGATGGAGGATATGGCAAAAGGAACCGGGAAAAATATTATCGCCACTAAGTTCCACAACACCATAGTCACAATTATCGCCGGAGTCGTACAGCGGCTCGGCATGATTCATAAGCTGCATGATGTAGTTTTAAGCGGCGGAGTTTTTCAGAACATGTATCTTCTCAAAAATACTATAGACAGGCTGAAATCAATAGGGATGAATGTTTATACTAATGAAAAGGTTCCTGCAAATGATGCAGGCATATCGCTGGGGCAGGCATACATAGTGAGGGAAAGGATAAAACAGTCATCCCAGACTAAAGAATAAAAGGAGTTAACATTGAGCTTGGCAGTTGAAACGTTAAAAAATCTTACAAAGCAAATCGGAAAGCCGGTAAGGCTGATGGAGGTCTGCGGCACCCATACTGCTGCTATATTCAGGCAGGGCATCAGGGAACTGCTGCCTGATGGGTTAAGCTTCATAAGCGGTCCGGGGTGTCCGGTGTGCGTCACCGCAGTTGAGGATATTGAGAAGGCAATGGAAATCGCAAGAAAAGAAAATGTTATATTCACGACTTTCGGCGACATGATGCGCGTGCCCGGCATCAAGAAAAATCTCTCTGAAACTAAGGCAGAGGGCGCTGACATAAGAGTTCTATATTCTCCGATAGATGCGCTTAAGATTGCATCAGAAAATAAAGACAAAAAGATTGTATTTTTTGCAACAGGTTTTGAGACAACATCTCCCTCTGTGGCTGCCACGCTGTTTGAGGCGGAGAAAAGAGGAATAAGCAACTTCTACATATATTCTGTTCACAAACTTGTTCCCCCTGCTCTGGACGCATTGCTGGGTTCAGGCGAAGTAAAAATTGACGGCTTTATACTTCCCGGGCATGTCAGCACAATTATAGGCAGCAAGCCATACAAGTTTATAACTGACAAATATCATAAGCCGTCAGTGATAACAGGCTTTGAAGCAGGAGAAATACTTCAGGGAATAAACATGCTTCTTGAACAG
>JAHILQ010000014.1 GCA_018896985.1 Nitrospinota bacterium | reverse complement strand
TTTCAGGCATAGCAGCTGCATTTATCATCGGAATCTCAAGGGCTATCGGTGAAACAATGGTTGTTGCAATAGCAGCCGGAGGTATGCCTAACCTCACAGCAAACCCTCTGGAGCCTGTCCAGACCCTGACTGCTTACATTGTTGCGGTAAGCCTTGGGGATGTTCCGCATGGCACGATTGAATATAAAACCATATTCGCTGCCGGCATGACACTTTTTCTGATGACACTCGTATTTAACATTATAGGTTTCTGGTTAAGAAAAAGGATAAGGGAAGCATATTAACAACAGTGAATAGTGACAGTGATTGGTGTCAGTAACTGACACTGACACTGACACTGAAAACTGACACTAATTATTATGGAAGATATTAAAAAAAGAATAAGAATCACCAAGTTCTTGGATTACATCTTTGCGATTGTGGGACTTTTATCCACCCTCGTCGGGCTTGCCCTTCTTTTTACCCTGATGACTGATTTATTTATGGACGGATTCCCGCGGTTGAGCTATAAATTTTTTGCATCGTTCCCCTCAAGGTTTCCTGATGAGGCAGGAACACTGTCTGCATGGGTTGGAAGCTTCCTTGTTCTGCTTGTAACAGCATCCGCTGCGATCCCCCTTGGTATTGCAGCAGGGATTTATCTTGAGGAATATGCAGGGAAAAACTGGCTTACAAACATTATTGAAATCAATATCGCAAATCTTGCAGGGGTGCCTTCAATAGTTTATGGACTTCTCGCATTAGTGGTATTTGTTCATTTTTTTAAATTTGGTGAGAGCATTCTGACAGGCGGGCTTGCGCTTGCGCTTTTGATTCTGCCCATGGTCATCATGGCGACAAGGGAAGCTATAAGGGCAATCCCTAACTCAATAAGAGAGGCATCTTATGCCCTCGGCGCCACTAAATGGCAGACCGTGCAGTCCCATATTATTCCTTATTCAACGGGTGGGATTCTGACCGGGATTATAATCGGGCTCTCAAGGGCGATAGGTGAGACAGCTCCGATAATTACCGTTGGAGCGCTTACATTCATAGCCTTTTTACCCACGTCTCCATTTTCCTCGGAATTTCCTTTCATATCATTCAAATGGTTGTTTGACCCATTTACCGTAATGCCGATACAGATGTTTAACTGGGTATCAAGGCCGCAGCAGGGATTCCAGTTAAATGCAGCGGCAGCAGGAATCGTATTGATGATAATGACATTGCTCATGAATGGGTTTGCAATATATATCAGATACAGGTTCAGGAAAAAGATAAAATGGTAAAAGAACTAAAAGCTGAGGTTAAAAAACTTAATTTCTACTACGGCAGTGTTCAAGCCCTGAAGGAGATTAACCTGCCCATAGAGCGCAGAAAAATAACTGCATTGATAGGACCTTCAGGCTGCGGGAAAACAACATTCCTCAGATGTTTTAACCGCATGCATGACCTGTATCCCAACAACAAATATAAAGGCGAGATTATCCTTCACCCTGACAAAATCAATATTGTTTCGCCGGAGATAGATCCCATAGAAATAAGGATGCAGATAAGCATGGTCTTTCAGAAACCTAACCCGTTCCCAAAATCAATATATGAAAATGTCGCCTATGGGCTGAGGGTGAGAGGAATAAGCAAGAGAGCGGCGCTGGATGAGAAAGTGGAGAAATCATTGAGAGGCGCCGTGCTCTGGGATGAGGTAAAAGACAGGCTTAATCATCTTGCGTTTGATCTTTCCGGCGGACAGCAGCAAAGGCTCTGCATAGCAAGGGCTCTTGCAACTGATCCAAGGATACTTCTTTTTGATGAACCGACCTCTGCGCTTGATCCAACTGCAACTTCAAAGATTGAAGAACTTATAATACAATTAAAGAATGAAGTGACGATAATAATAGTCACCCATAACATGCAGCAGGCAGCAAGAGTGTCGGATTATACTGCGTTCATGTATCTCGGCGAGATTATAGAGTATGATAAAACAGATAAGATATTCACTGCTCCGTCGAATAAGCTTACAGAGGAATATATTACAGGAAGATTTGGATGAAGTTTTTCAACAACTACACCCCTCACCCTTGCCCTCTCCCGCAAGGGGAGAGGGGACTCTTGGGGTTTGCTATCTTGAGGGGAGAATTTCCCTATTCCTCCCCTCCCTTGATGGGAGGGGACAAAGGGGAGGGTGAATAAGGAGGCAATATGGCAACAGTATTTGAAAGAGAATTAGAGGACTTAAAGGGAAAAGTTTTAAAACTCGGTTCAATGGTAGAAAAGGCAATAAGCGACTCGATAAAATCACTTGTTGAAAGGAATTCTAAGCTCGCAGCGGATGTTATTGACAAAGACCCTCAGGTAAATGCGCTTGAGGTCGAGATTGACGAGGAATGCATAAGGCTTATTGCCTTGAGACAGCCCCGTGCAGGAGACCTTAGGCTGATAACCACCGCGATGAAGATCACAACAGATCTCGAAAGAATAGGAGATCTCGCAGGGAATATCGCAGAAAGGGCGCTGGAACTCAACGAAGAGCCCCAGCTTAAGCCTTACATTGACATACCCCGTATGGCTGAGATAGCGCAGGGCATGGTAAAAGATGCGCTCGATGCGCTTGTAAAAAGGGACTCTGCCCTTGCAAGGGATGTGCTGACACGCGATGACATGGTTGACAACCTTAACTTGCAGGTGTTCAATGAACTCCTCTTCTTCATGATACAGGACCCAAGAACCGTATCTCGCGCTGTCAAGCTAACATACATATCAAAATATCTTGAGCGTATTGCAGACCATGCGACAAACATCGCAGAGATGGTCGTTTATCTTGTTGAGGGAAAGATAATAAGGCACA
>JAHILQ010000098.1 GCA_018896985.1 Nitrospinota bacterium | reverse complement strand
GAATATAAATGCACAAAATGCGAAGAGGATTTTGAGAGGCTTGTGTTCGGGAGCCAGAAGGTCACATGCCCGAAATGCAATTCCTCAGAGATAAAAAAGAAGATGTCCATATTCGGAATGAGCGGAGTTGAGAAACCATTTGCAGGCACATCATCTGCAAGCTGTTCATCCTGCAGCAAATCAACCTGCAGCAGTTGTCACTGATATTGATCCAAACTTTTTTACTCGGGCTGTCTGAACGGGTTTGCTCTGAGAACACGGCTTAGTTTCAAAGGGCTACCTTCAAATATGAATAGTGCGGTGCCGCGCTCCTCTGCTGTCTGCTCTCCTACAGCCCATTTCCCGTTCCATGCAATCTTTATAGAGACAGTGGTTTTTTCTATCTCAACCCATTTGGAAGAAAACGTAAGTTCTGCCTTATCAAATCTTTTTATTGCGCCAAGAAGCTCTCTGTAGCCTTCTTTTGTTGTGTTCTTTTCAATTACTGCAAGGTCTCTTTTCAGGTAGGCTTCCTTTATTTCTTCTGCAAGGGCGATTGCCTCCTGAGCTGTTTTTGATTCGTCGGTAACTTTTTTAACCTCTTTTTTCCCGCAGGATGGCAGAAAAAATACTGCAATTAATAATAAGATTAGCGCCTTTTTCATATTACCTCCGGGTGTTATCACGGTCTTTTGAAACTAATTGATTTTTCTATTGCCTTTTTAATCCCCTCTCTTAATTCGGCATCATGTATCGGGGATACAGTTTTTTCTATGTAAGAACGGTCGTCTGCTGTGATTGGCTTGTGGAGGATTTCCTCCCCCCTTTTTTCTTTTTCCCATGGCATGACCTTTCCCAGCCTGAGACGGACTGCTTTTACTCCAAAGCCATGGAGTTTATCAGCCATTTTATCTTTATAAAAACTGAGCTGCTGCATCCACATGGGTGAATCTACATTAATGAGCAGTTCTCCCTCTTTCAGAATTGCAGGAAACATGTGAAGAGAGACAGGCTTTTCAAAAATATCCGCCCACCCTGCCTTTATGCGTCCCAGTTTTACTGCGTCTTCTATTTTAAGATTCTTAATCAGGGGAGCAAGCAGAGAATCAGCCCTTTTCACTAAACAGCCTTTTTGACTTTACCTGAGCGCAGGCACCTTGTGCAGACGTATTCTCTCTTTGAGCCGTGAGATGTTACTATCTTTGTCCTCTGCAGATTCGGGAGCACCTGCCGCTTTGTTCTGTTGTTTGCATGGCTTACATTATTGCCTATTGTCCTTGTCTTTCCGCATACAAAACAGCTTGCCAACGTTTTTCCTCCTTTCAAGAGTCATTGCTTAAAATTGCATTAAAAAGGTTTTTTATGATAACATTTTAAGACCAATGTTACAAGCCTGTCATTAGAGGGGGGCTTAGTCCAGGGGTAAAAGGCAAATAAGCTATATGTCCAAATTAAGAGTCCATGAACTTGCCAAAAAACTTGGCGTTGACAATAAAGAGATATTAAAAGCGCTTTCAGACCTTGGGGTTAAAGGCAAGACGCATTCCTCAACAGTAGAGGCCGAAGCCGCTGAAAAAATAGAAAAACTGCTGAAGAAAAAGACAATTAAACCTAAAAAGACAGCTGCAAAGCCTGAGAAAAAGAAACCCGCTGAAGAAAAAAAACCAGAGGAGAAAAAACCTAAAGTTAAGCCGGCGAAAGCTGTGCGGACAGTAAAAAAACCTGCCGAGACCAGAGTAACATCTGAAGCTGAACCCACTGCAGAGGTTAAAAAACCTGTTCAGCCAACAGTCCAGCCGGAGAAGATCAAAGAGCCTGCAAAGGCAATAGAAGAAAAAATCGAGCCGAAGGAGATAAAAACCACAGAGGAAAAACCTCTGCCTGTTGAGGAAGCGCTGTCTGCAGAGACTGCTGTGCCGCTGCCCGAGGAAGAGGTTGTGCAAAAGGTTCCCGACAGATTCAAGAAAGAGATAGAAACTGAAAAAGGAGAAAAATTCAAGGCAAAACCGCAGATGCAGAGGGCATTTCAGGCAATAAGGAAAATAGAGACGAAGAAATGGCATGACACTAAACAGTTTAAAAGGACCGGTAAGGACAGATTCATCCAGAGAGAAGAACAAAGACCGCAGTTACAGGCTGTCATAGCGAGAAAAAAAACATTGAAGCTGCGTGAAGGCATGACAGTAAAAGAATTTGCAGAGCTCATAAGCGTAAAAGTATCCGATGTTATGAAAAAATTTATGGAATTAGGGCATATGACTACAATAAATGAGCCTGTGGACATAGACGCTGCCATGCTCATTGCAGAGAGTTTTGGGATAAAACTTGAAGTAATGGCTGTAGAAGAGGAATTAATTGTAGAAGAGGAAGCAGAGGATTTATCAAGGCTTAGCCTTCGGCCGCCTGTAGTCACAATAATGGGACATGTTGACCACGGTAAAACCTCTTTGCTTGATGCGATAAGAGAGACAAGGGTTACAGAGACAGAGGCAGGCGGCATAACACAGCATATTGGAGCATATAAAGCTAAGCTTAAAGGAAAAGATATAGTATTTATTGATACACCCGGACATGAGGCGTTCACTGCCTTACGGGCAAGGGGCGCAAAGGTTACGGACGTAGTTGTGCTTGTTGTGGCTGCGGATGACGGAGTAATGCCGCAGACCATTGAGGCGATAGACCACGCAAGGGCTGCAAACGTACCTATTCTCGTAGCGATAAATAAAATAGATAAACCGGAGGCAAATCTCCAGAAGGTTAGAACTGAACTTGCAGAGCGAGGAATACTATCAGAAGAATGGGGAGGACAGAACATATTTGTTGAGGTATCTGCAAAGAAGCGCATTGGCATTGAACATCTTCTAGAGATGATACTGCTTCAGGCAGAGGTAATGGAACTCAAGGCAAACCCTGACAGATTGGCAAAGGGAACAATTATAGAGGCAAAGCTTGATAAAGGAAGAGGCCCTGTCGCAACCGTGCTTGTTCAGGCAGGAACCCTTAAGATTGGAGATATTTTCCTTGCAGGCACAAGCGTCGGAAGAGTAAGGGCTTTGATAGATGACACAGGGAAACGCATTCAAACCGCAGGCCCTTCAACACCTGTTGAGGTCATAGGCTTTCCGGAGGTTCCTACAGCAGGAGCTGTATTTACTGCAGTAGATGATGAAAAGCGTGCAAGGCAGATTGCGCTTACACGGCTGCAGAAGGGAAGACTGGCAGAGATGGCAAAGAGAAGAAAGCTTACACTGGATGATCTCTATGCGAAGATAAAAGAAGGAGAAGTTAAAGATCTTCATATCATAATAAAGGGGGATGTTCAGGGCTCTGTAGAAGCCACACGTGATGCACTGGAGCGCATCACCCATCCGCAGGTTAAGGTAAAGGTCATACATACAGCAGTGGGCGGGATTAATGAATCAGATGTTATGCTGGCTGCGGCATCAAATGCCATTATAATAGGGTTCAATGTGAGGCCTGAAACAAAGGCATCTCAGACAGCAGAGAAGGAAGGCGTTGACATAAGGCTTTACAATATCATCTATGAAGCCATAGAAGATGTGAAAAAAGCGCTTGAAGGACTGCTTGAGCCTACTCTCAAGGAAAAGATTCTCGGCAGGGCAGAGGTGAGGCAGACATTCCAAGTATCAAAAATCGGGACAATAGCAGGCTGTTATGTTATTGACGGCGCCGTCAGCCGTGCAAGCGACGGGGTCAGGATTATCAGAGACAATATCGTTATTTATGAAGGCAAGCTCTCATCCCTAAAAAGGTTCAAGGATGATGTCAGGGAAGTTCAGACAGGATATGAATGCGGCATCACAATAGAGAATTACAATGACATGAAGGTTGGAGACATTATTGAGAATTATGTCATTGAGAAGGTAGCAGGGAAACTTTAAACCGTAAGGCGTAATGCGTTATGCGTGATGAGTGAATCCTGAAAAACGCATTACGCATTACGCTTCACGCATAACGAGACTATGCTTCCATACAAACGCTCACAGAGAGTCAGCGACCTTATCAGAGAAGAAATCGCTGATATCATAATGAATAAAGTGAAAGACCCCAGGCTGGGTTTTGTCACAGTCACGGGAGCAAAGATAACAGAGGACCTGAAAATAGCGACAGTTTACATAAGCATTTTTAAAGAGGAAGAAAAAGAAACAACGCTGGAGATGCTTAATTCAGCAAAGGGTTTTATCCGCGCAGAGCTGGCAAAAAGGGTCAGGATGAAGTTTATCCCTTCGCTTACATTCAGAATAGACGAATCCCTTGAATACGGGGTCAGGATTGAAAAACTTCTGAGGGAGATAAAAAAGGAGGATTAAACCATAAAGATGTCCGGCGCTAATAAAATGATCCCTCCGAAAGAACTGCTCCACTTTTTAAAGAAAGAAAATGATTTTGTAATCGCAGCGCATATAAGCCCTGACGGTGATGCCCTCGGCTCTTCTCTTGCGCTCTCAATGGCGCTTGAATCCCTCGGGAAAAAAACAATAGTCTATGACAAAGATCCTGTGCCTGAATTTTACAAATTTCTGCCGGGCAGTGAAAGATTCACTGATTCAATTCAAAATTCAAAATTCAAAATTCAAAATTTAATTCTTATTGACTGCAATGACGCTGAACGCGCAGAGATAGGAAAGCTGCAATTTACTTCTTCGGCAGTCATAGACCACCACGAAACAGCAAGGGATTTTGGCGATATACAGTGGATAGACCCAAAGGCGCCTGCAACCGGGTTGATGATTTTTTATTTAATAAAGGAATTGGGTGTAACTCTAACAAAAGAGATTGCTGTAAACCTTTACGCTGCGATTGCTATTGATACAGGCAGTTTCAGGTACAGCAATACTACTCCTGCTGTTTTGCGGGTGTCAGCAGAACTGATTGAAGCCGGAGCAAACCCATCATCTATCGCTGAAAACCTATATGAGACATGGACAGACAGCAGGTTCAGGCTTCTCCTTAAGGTTCTTAACACGCTGGAGATATATAATGATATTGCAGTCACTCATGTTACGCTTGAGATGTTCAGGGAAACAGGCGCTGCAATTGCAGATACAGAAACTTTTCCGGGATTTCCAAGGAAGCTGAGATCAATAAAAATTTCAGCGCTTTTCAGGGAGATAGAGAATAACCACTATAAGGTAAGCCTTCGTTCAAAGGGAAGCAAGATAAACGTCGCAAAAATAGCCGAGATGTTTGGGGGAGGTGGCCACAGCAATGCGGCAGGATATAAGATCCGCTCAGACTTTAAGGCAGCAAAAGAGGCGCTTTTAAAGGCAGTAAGAGAGATAATGTGAAGGTTGAATTGTTAAGGAATATAGGCAGACAGCTTCTGAAAGAGATTCCCCTCTTAAAACAAAAACCCCTTACACAAACAGCCCTCGGAGTCGGCGCCTCAGGAGATAAAACTTTCCCAATAGATAAGAAAGCAGAAGAGATTATCATCTCAGGGCTTGAGGCATCAGGAGAGCCTTTAACCATTGTCTCAGAGGAAGCAGGCATCCACGATATAAAAGGAGGCGGCAGGAAAGTATTGATAGACCCCATTGACGGCAGCAAGAACGCAATAGCAGGAATCCCGTTTTATTGCGCATCAATTGCAGTTGCCGACGGCAGCACAATCGGCGACATTGAGCTTTCATACATTGTGAACCTTATCAATGGGGATGAGTTCTGGGCAGAGAAAAATAAAGGCGCTTTCCTGAACGGCGAAAAGATTTCGACGCAGAAAGACAGGGAGATGTATCTTGTCGCATATGAAGCGCAGTCTCCGGGGAGGGATATACAGGGGATAATGCCCCTGCTCTCAAAGTCAAGAAAAACCCGCTGCCTTGGAGCAACAGCGCTTGACCTTGCATACCTTGCATGCGGTTCAATCAGTATATTTGCGAACCCTTCGCTTTCAAGGAGCTTTGATTTTGGAGGAGGCTGGCTCCTTGTTAAAGAAGCAGGCGGAATTTTTACGGATATAAAAGGCAATCCTATTGAGGCAGCGGAGATCAGTCTTAAAAAAAGTACATCTCTGCTTGCATCAGGAAACGAAGAACTTCATAAGGAGGCGCTTAAGTTATTAAGGCAATGATGAAAATGTGTAATTTGCTGACAAACCCTTCTCGCTTTCTGCAGAGACTTTTTGACAAATCTATGGCTCGTTACAGGCAATTTCAAAACTCGCCTTTTCGCCTCGGCGAATCAGACGAGTCTGACGGGCTCAAACAGTTGAAATTGCTTATCTTCCACTTCGCCGAGATTTGTTACCAAAAATTCTCTAATGTCGCTCAAAGGATTTGTCAGCAACCGCAAGGGTTACTCCTGTTATTTTTATTTGTGCTCCCGATGAATCTTTATGCTGACGAAGTCATAATTGAAAAAGATATAGCTTATACTGTTGTAAAAGGCGATTACGGAGAGCTGATAGAAGGCAAACTCGGCATAAGCTGGCCAGACATAGCTGCAGCCAATTCCATTAATCCCCGTGCGCCTCTGGCTATAGGGCAGTCGCTGAAGGTAAAGTTCAGACGGATTATACCTGCACGTGTTGAAAACGGCATCATCATAAATATACCTGACAGAACGCTTTACCGGTTTTATGAAGGAAAGCTCAAGGATTATTATTTCATTTCAGCAGGGAAACCTACGTGGCAGACACCGCTTGGTGAATTTATCATAAAGAGCAAGGCAAAAGACCCCACATGGTATGTGCCTGCGTCAATCCAGAAAGAGATGGAGGCAAAAGGACAGGACGTTCTTGTAGAAGTGCCTCCTGGACCGGAAAACCCGCTTGGAAAATACTGGCTTCAGCTTTCACTCCAAGGCATCGGGCTTCACGGCACAAACTCACCTCATAGCATATACAAATTCAGGAGCCGCGGCTGTATGAGGCTCAGGCCGGAGGTTGCAGAGTTCTTGTTTAATGATGTGGTTGTCGGCACAAAAGGGATGGTGATCTATGAGACTGTAAAAGCAGTAAACCGCTGACGGCAGGATTGTGATTGAGGTTTATAAGGATTTTTATAAAAAGCGCATAAATTACAATGACAAGATAAAAGAAAAGCTTAAAGAACTCAATGCGCTTGACAGGGTTGACTGGAATAAAATCAAAGAGGCGATAGAGAAAAAAGACGGGCTTGTATGGGATGTGAGTTTATGACTGGCAATATCGGGCTAATGCCTCTCTATCCGTCATTCCGACTCTTGTCCTCGCTTGACGAGGATCGGTTCGGAATCCTTCCTATTGAAGAAAGATTCCCGACAAGCGGGAATGACATTTTCATTCTCATTCGTGCCGACATATCATAATTGTTTTATTAAATATCAATTTCTATTACCTTCTCCTTTGATTTCTCACCCCTGAGTATCTTCACGCTGCTTTTTCTTACCTTAAAATGTTCTGCCAAGACTTCAGCCACAACCTTATTAGCCTTTCCGTCAACAGGAGGGGCATTTACATAAACCTTCAGCGTCCCTTCTCCTTCAACAACCTCATTTCTCCTAGCATTTGTGATTACTTTTATCTTCAGCTTTTTCATCGGGAAAGTTTCCAATCAATTTTTATCCATATTACCACAAAATACCAAGTAGTGTGCTTATATACTGTTTGGATTTAAATGATTTTTTCTTTATCAAAACCTTAAAATGTGCTATATTCTTCCCATGAAAGCTGTAAATAGGAAGTGGTATAATCATTAGTTAGGCGATTGAAAAATAATAACAAATTCGCTATAACAAGCCTTTTAAGGGGAACATGAGACTCACATTTGAATGGGATGAGGTCAAAGCAGAAGCCAATTTCAAGAAGCATAAAGTAAGCTTCGAAGAAGGTAAAACGATTTTTAATGACCCTTTTTTGTTTACATTTCCGGATACGGAACATTCACTAAATGAGGAACGTTATATAAATATTGGCCTTTCTGCGAATGGCCGTGTATTGGTTTTGACTCATACTGAGCGGCATGATAAAATACGTATTATCAGTTGCAGGAAGGCGACAGTACGCGAAAGGAGATTTTATGAAAAAGGCAGTTTTTAAAAACATATCAAAAGAAGACGACATGAAAGTGGAATACGATTTTTCTAATATGAAAGGTGCGGTGCGAGGGAAATATTACAAAGCGTATCGCGCAGGACATAAAGTAGAGATTTACCAAGCTGATGGTGCCGTCTCAGTCCAATACTTTAAGCTTGAAGAAGGGGCGGTTATGTTAGAGCCTGATGTTAAAAAATACTTCCAAAATTCAGAATCAGTAAACAAGGCACTCAGGTCTCTAATAGAGATTATTCCATCTAAGAAGCGGATAGTAGCTCACACCAAATAATAATACCGCCTAACGAATCACTCCAGCGGACACGGTGAAACTGCGCGGCTTAATTCAGCGTT
>JAHILQ010000298.1 GCA_018896985.1 Nitrospinota bacterium | reverse complement strand
GTTACAGCCATGGTGTGCCAGTTTTTTATAGAATGCCTTGGGACGATTGAATTCATCCAACTCATCGGTGCCTGATTTCCCCATGAGTAACCTCATTAGCGTCTCTACTATCCAATCCGGATGACAGGGACAACCAGGAATATTGACCACTGGAAGACCAGACGCCGAGACATAATCTTTTCCCAATGCTCCTCCCTTTTGTTTCCTTAAGAACTGGAGACCCGTAGCCTCAATAAAATTAGCGCCTGCAGATGCCATACCGCCAAAGGCAGCACAGGTGCCAATTGCTATAACGTATTGGCTGACCTTAGCAAGCCTTTCTATCCATTCCCTAAACGGACGACCATTAAATAGAAAATATTTTCCGCTATTTTTAGGTCCACAAATCACAGCGCCTTCCACTATTAAAACATCAAGTTTTGTTTTTCTGGAAATACATCTATTAAATATCTTCTCTACATCTTCCCCTATTTCAAGACTTAGAAGGGGGTGCCAGAGTAAATTTATATCAAGCATCTTCAGCGCAGTAAGTACATGCGGCTGCTCTGCGTTAAGGAATGATATCGTATCCCCGTTGCAACCACCGCTTTGCAGCCATAATAAATTGACCATTGTATATGCCTCCTTTTTTCCCTAAAAGACAGGGAAATATCAAATAAATATTATAAATACTATCTGGTAAATATTAACATAAGGTCCATAAATAAAAATAGGGACAATAGGATAAAAATAGGAAGGACGCTCTTGTCCATATCTTAAGCAGCGATCTCCTTTTTGTTAACCCTGTTAGAAATTTAGAATTTCTAACAGGGTCAAGATTTTTTGTGCCTGGCGGTTTCTTTTAGAGAAAGGTTATTTTTGAATTGAGTTGAAAAAAAAGGGGCGGGACATTTTGTCCCGCCCCTTTTTCTATATTACTTATTCTGTTTTCTCTTGGTGGCTGTGTTCCTCGGCGTGCCCACCATGTTCCTCGTGTTCTTCATACTCTTCTTCGTAGCCAGAAAACATAGCTATAATATGGGCAAATGTCGTATGCCCGAGTGTTGCTAAATAAAAATGGACGATGATAAATGCGCTGAAGAATATGAAGAGAAGCACATGAATCATATCCGCTATCTGTATCCCTCCTATAAGATTAACAACCGGCGAGAAGAGTTTCGGATCCCAAAGTAAAAGACCTGTGATAATCTGGACGGGGATAAGGGCTGCCATAATCATAAGATATGATACTTGCTGCATCGGGTTGAATTTATTATCTGGCGTAGAGTGATGTGGATTCTCATCCCCGACCATTATGCCCCACCCATAGAATTTGGCTTGACGCAGTGCCTTTTTAGTAAATTCTATCGGATGGTGCAGAGGAGGGATATAGATTTTGATTTTAAACGTGAGGAGGTAATAGAGAAGCCATATGAAGTAATTCGCCAGGAGAATAAACCCTGTCCAACTGTGGATGTCAACAGCCGTCTCAAAAGAAAACAGATTGAAAACATTACTGAACCTCATTTGAGCGCCGGTCAGGATCAAGATGATAAAACCCCCTGCATTTACCCAGTGCCAGATTCTTATTGGTAGTGGATGAAGATATATCTTTTTCATTATTTCTTACCTCCCTTCCCCATCCTTCGTAGAGATCTAAGGGGCGAAGTTATTATTCTTAATGAAATGTGGCCTATCGGAACAGCTATGCCGCCAATTAGAGCAACAATAAACAAGATATCAAAAAGCGTTATGCTTGAACTCCCGATGGCATAAAATTTACTGACCGGCAGTATGGTATAGACTGAATTGAGTACACCCGGCTTCGCCCTGAGAAGACTTCGCTTACCATCAGCCTTCTGGATTGCGATAAAGATATCTTGAAAGAATTCGGCGCCCGGTTGATGGCACTTAACGCAATCCTTTGTAGCCTCAGCTTTTCCACCAATCATATGCGCCTCAGCAGCATTTCCAACATCCATCTTGCCCATAAAGATTGATGTTACACCTTTCTTATACAGAAGCGAGAAGAAATCCCATATTTCCCTGGCCTTTATTATGCCGTCCGCATTTGAATCAATCTTCTTCATTAATCCAACGGGATCTGTTTCCAAGATCTTCAAGAGTTCTTCCTCTGTAACAGGTTCCCCGGTTTTGCGGCTATATAGAGTGAGATAAATTCCACGTTTGGCTTCAATAGAATGGCAGGCAGCACAGGATACGACATCGAAATGGGCTGTTGCAAAGGTAGACAATGTTATAGGAGGATTTTTAAGCCACTTGTTATGGACTTTGCCCATATCTTTGTGGCATTTAAAGCATCCTTCTTTTATCTTAGTAGTCATCTTTGTAGATTCGATATTATGTGCATTGTGGCAGGATGAACACACAGGGGCATCTTTCTTTCCTTGAAGTCTTGCTTTATTGTGAATACTTGCTTCGTATGAGCTATTCAACTCTCTATGACATTTGTTGCACAATGTTAGCCCGATAGTCTTATCGGGCTTTGTCCGTGCTAACGAGTGAGCATTACCATGACAGTCTGTACAGTTAGGTGCTTTAGGATTTCCACTCTTGAAGAGGTCATAGTGGATGCTCTTTTCATACTGTGAGGATGCATCTGGATGGCATTTTTTGCATAGTTCTGTATTGATAAGTGTGTATTCACGTTTACTATTGAAAGCCCTCACAGGATGTTGGGTTTTCGAAAAATTTGAATGGCACTTGGTACATTCAAGTTTGCCGTGAGCAGAATTCCTGAGGGATGATTCATCTACAAAAACGGATAACGATTCACCATTCTTCATGGTCATGCTAAGTCTGCTTTTATGACAGGAAAGACAGTATTGAGTTTCCCCTAACCCGGCTCTTTGAGCTGCGATACCTTTAATGGAATGAGAACCATGACATTCAACACATGAAATCGCCTTGGCCTTGGTTATTAAAAAACTATGAATTGGTTTTTTTCTGAGCTGGTCATCTGCATGGCACATTGTGCATGCCTTAGAGGCATTCGCAATATACTCCTTTTTGCTTTTGATCTTTTTAACCTGCGGATGGTTTTGCATAGAGATGTCCATATGACAGCCTGCACAACTGATAGCATTATGGATGGAATTTACAAACGCATCGCCATCAACATATAAGGACAATATCTCTTTGTTTTCCAAGGCCTTGGTCATATCCTTATTTGAATGGCAACCAAGGCACATCTGTGCCTCATCAGATAAAACGGGTTTTGTAGCAACAACTTTAGCAGCATAGACATATATAGGGAAAATCATGAAAACAATAAACAGAGATATTAATATCTTCTTTTTTATATCATCCATAAAAACCCCCCGTAAGTTTAATCAATTGTATGACCTTTTTGGATATTGTCCCTTCCTTTAGTTGAAGTAGGAAGGACGCCGTTGTCAATATACTAAGCAGCTACCTCCTTTCTGTCAAGGGAATTATTCTGCAACGCAGATGTGAGTTTCGGGATTTCCTATAGCCCTTCACCCCGTTAGAAATTCTAAATTTCTAACGGGGTTCACACGCTTGAACTTCCTCTCTGCCCTTAAGAGCGCAGCCACAGCCCAACGCTGAACCATGTCTCCTCTCTGCGAGTCATTGACCTACTTCAACAACAAAAGGGACATTGCCCCTGCTTCACTGCATGAGCTTTTGAAGAGGATAAGGGAGATTCTGAATAATTAAATTTTTTAAATGAGATGAAAAATCTGCCGGATTTATCAGTAAGAATACCGAAAAATAATTGTATAAAAAGCTAAAATATGTTTTATAATGAATTCCATGCCAAGGACATTTAAAGTAGAAAAATACCATACTGATATTGTTTCCAAAAGCACGCTGTTTAAGGCGCTGAAATACCTTGACAGGAAAAATATTGAAACGCCGTTTCTTCTTATGGACAGGGCGAAGGTAAAGGAAAAAGCCTCTCTTATAGGGCAGAATATACGGAATTCAAAGGTCTTTTATGCTGTTAAGGCAAATCCCGATATTGAGGTAATCAAGCTTGCGGATAAACTTGGTATGGGTTTTGAGATAGCCTCAGAGGGTGAACTGAAGCTGCTTTCATCGATAGGCGTGGAGACTGAAAGGATCATATCAAGCAATCCGGTCAAGACTTTTAAGTTTTTGAAGATGGCGGCATCATACGGCGTCAACTATTTTGCTTATGATTCCGAAGATGAAGTGGATAAGATGGCAGGATTTCTGCCGGGCTGCAATGTCTATGTGAGGCTTTCTGTGCCTAATGAAGGAAGCGAATGGCCGCTGAACAAAAAATTCGGAGTTGAGATTGATAAAGCGGCAGAGCTGCTCTTCTATGCAGGAGAGAAAG
>JAHILQ010000097.1 GCA_018896985.1 Nitrospinota bacterium | reverse complement strand
ATTGAATAATTTCCTGTCAGTTATGAGAAGTAAATTGAAGTCAGGAGTCAACATGTCAAAATACCTGCTTCTTATAATGTCATTCTGGCTTGTCCAGAATCCTTCTTCAGAAAGATTCCCGACAAGCGGGAATGACAGAAGAAGAATAATGACATGAATCGTAGACTTACAGAAAAAACAGATAGGCTTCTATCAAAGGAAAGAGGCGCTGTATTTAAAGAGCCCGGCGGCAGGATTAATGTCTGCCTTATTTATCCGAATACTTATCGTGTCGGAATGTCAAATCTCGGATTTCAGGGGATATACACACTTCTTAACGACAGGAGCGACACATTATGCGAAAGGGCATTTCTGCCTGATGAGGACGATATTGATGAGTATGTCAGAACAGATACAAAGCCCTTTGCTCTTGAATCAAAAAGACCTCTGAATAATTTTGATATTCTGGCTTTTTCGGTTTCATTTGAAAACGATTATCCTAATATCTTAAAAATACTTGAGCTTGCCAATATACCTCTCAGGGCATCTGACAGGAATCAAACACATCCGCTTCTTATAATCGGAGGCGTATGCGCGTTTTTTAACCCCGAGCCATTAGCTGATTTCTTTGATGTGTGCTTTATCGGAGAAGCAGAAGAGATGCTTAATGAATTTATTGATACATACAAAAAATCAGAGACAAGGAAGGAGCTTTACGGAAAAGCAGCCGCAATAGAAGGTGTTTATGTGCCAAAGTTTTATAGCGTCAGATATGAAAATAATCCCCCCTTACCCCCCTTTTTCGCCTCGGCGAATCCGTCCGAGTGCGGAAGCAAAGGAGGGATGGGGGGATTTCCGGGTGGAATTACTCAAAGAGAAGCAATAGAAGGCGCCCCTGAAAAAATAAAGAGACGGTATATCAAAGATATATCTGCTCACAAATTCAGGCAATCAATAGTTACCCCTGAAACAGAGTTTTCTGATATGTATCTCATTGAGGCAATGAGGGGATGCCCATGGAAATGCAGGTTCTGTGTTGCAGGACATATCTACAGCCCGGCAAGAAAAAAGGATCTGCCCGCAATAAAAGGAGAGATTGATAATGCGTTGAAGATCACAGAAAGGGTTGGACTCATCGGCCCTTCCCTTACAGATTATCCCCATATCAGCGAGGTTCTTAAAACAGAAGGTGTGGATTTTTCCATCACATCATTGAGAGCAAGCAGAAAAAGCGCAGAACTTGTTGGTCTGTTGAAAAAACACAAGAGTGTCTCAATAGCGCCTGAGGCAGGGACAGAGAGGATGAGAAGGGTCATCAACAAGAAGATAACAGAGGATGACATCATTGAAACATCAAGGCTTATATTTTCAGAGGGCATGGAAAATCTCAGGCTTTATTTTATGGTCGGCCTTCCCACAGAGAATGACGATGACATTAAAGGCATTGTAAGCCTCGTAAAAAAGATAAGAGACATATCAAAAAAAGGAAACATAGTTCTGACTTTAAGCACATTCGTGCCAAAACCTTTTACGCCGTTTCAGTGGCACGGAATGGAAAAGATTGCTATTGTAAAAGAACGGCTTAAGGCAATAAAGAGTTTTCTGCTGCCGATAAAAGGCATAAAGGTGTTTCACGATGTCCCTAAATATGCTTACATGCAGGGCTTTTTCGCGATGGGTGACAGGCGGGGTTCAAAAGCTCTGGAGGCAATGCTCAAGATACATGACTGGAAAAAAGCATGCATTGAAACAGGCATAGATCCTGATTTTTATATCATGAGGAATAAGGATTTTTCAGAAAATCTCCCGTGGGATTTTATTGATTCAGGCATATCCAAAGAACGGCTGTGGGATGAATACCAGAAGGCTCTTTCCGAATCAATCAAAGGAGGCAGATCTGAAATCACAGTCTAAAGAAGAAAATCAGGAAGAATAAGCGCCAAATACAGAGAACACCTTAAAAGAAGTGTCTCACAGCTAAAAAGCCTCCTAAGAGCAGCGCCATAAATACGAATGTCAGCACATTGAAGTACCTGTCAATAAAAGAACGTATAGACGGACCAAAGTGGAATATCAGCAGGGAGACAAGGAAAAACCTTGCTCCCCTGCTGAATACAGAGGCAATGAAGAAGACCATGAAATCCGCTCTTAAAAATCCGGCTGATATCGTAAAAACCTTATACGGAATAGGCGTAAAGCCGGCAATGCTCACTGCCCACGCCTCATATTTAATGAAATAATTTCTTACGATTTCAAAACCGGCAGGGTCTATATATTTAAACAATATGCCTTTTGCAAGCTCCCAGAATTGCCATCCGAGAAGGTATCCCAAAACGCCCCCTAAAACAGATCCAATGGTGCAGACCGCCGCATATTTAAATGCCTTTTTGGGTATAGACAGGCTTAACGCTATCAACAGCACATCAGGAGGAATTGGGAAAAACGATGATTCTGCAAATGCAAGCAGAAACAATGCAGGAATGCCATAGGGGGTATTTGCCCAGTGTAAAACCCAATCGTATAATCTCTTTAAAAATCGCATAAAATAAGTTTGTTCATCAAATCGAGCCTCCAATTATAGTTTTATTCGGATATTAAGGTCAACCAATTTTTGAAATGTGTGTTACGCCAATTTTTGAAATGTGGTTGCTGAAAAAGTGTCATTCCGAGCCATTCACTCTTGTCATTGCTAACCCTTCGCTTGTCATTGCGAACAGAGTGAAGCAATCTCGTTTTCCCAGCTCAGGGCAGGCTCCGTGAGGAATCTCAACTGAGATTGCCACAGGCTTCGCCCTCGCAATGACATCAAAATCGTGATTCTTATGTGTCTAAAATTATATCATTAAATCAAATAGTTATTGAATAAATATAATGTATTGCTTTAATAATTATCGGAGAATAATGCCATTTTTATGCCTTTTTGTAATTTAAAATTATTCAATTTTAATCACTTTTTATTGCTGAAACTCAAAAATCTATTGAAATTTTGTGTCACTATAAGGTATTTTATTACTCCAAAACTAAATCCTTAATGCTTGGAGGATATTTGAATGTCAAAGAAGACAGCTAAAAAATACGTTTACTTTTTCGGTAGTGGAAAGGCAGATGGAAAAGGCGACATGAAGGACACCCTCGGAGGCAAGGGCGCCGGACTTGCCGAGATGACTAACCTTAGAGTGCCTGTTCCTGCTGGGTTTACGATTACCACAGAAGCATGCAACAAATATTTTAAAAGCAAGAAAAAATACCCATTAGGAATGTGGGAGCAGGTTCTTGCAAATCTGAAAAAAATAGAAAGGGCGATGGGCATGAAATTTGGCGACCATACCAACCCCCTGCTCGTTTCAGTTCGTTCAGGAGCTAAATTCTCCATGCCCGGCATGATGGACACTGTTCTGAACTTAGGGCTTAATGAGACAACCATCAGGGCGATTATAAAAAAGACAAAGAATGACAGATTCGCCTATGATGCGTATAGAAGGTTCATCACAATGTTCGGAAGCATTGTTATGGGCGTTGACAGGCAGAAGTTTGAGAAGGCGCTGGAAGACATGAAAGGAAGAAAAGGTGTTCATCTTGATACAGACCTCACCGCAGATGACCTCAAACATCTTATGGAAGAATTTAAGGTAATTTACAAGAGAAGCACAGGAGAGAATTTCCCTTCTGACCCTTATGAGCAGCTTAAAAAGGCTATAAATGCTGTATTCAGTTCATGGTTCGGAGACAGGGCTGTGAAATACAGAAAGCTTAACAACATACCTGAAAACTTAGGCACCGCGTGCAATGT
>JAHILQ010000096.1 GCA_018896985.1 Nitrospinota bacterium | reverse complement strand
TCCTGTGTGAGGTCAAACATCACACCGTCTATCCTCGCCCTTATAAACCCGTCACGCAGCATATCGTAAAGTTCTTTTTTATATTCGCCTTTTCTGTCTCTGACAATTGGCGCAAGTATTTGTATGCGTGTTCCCTGAGGTAGTGACACAACGGAATCTATTATGTTCTGAGCCTCCTGTGCGGCTATCAGCGAACCGCAGTTGTAGCAGTAAGGTTTTCCTATCCGTGTGTAAAGCACACGCATATAGTCATAGATTTCTGTTATTGTGCCGAGAGTGGACCGCGGGCTCTTTGTAACTGTCTTCTGTTCAATTGCAATGGAAGGGGAAAGTCCCTCAATCAGGTCAACGTCGGGTTTCTGAAGCTGTTCAAGGAATTGCCTTGCATATATTGAAAGGCTTTCAACATACCGCCTCTGTCCCTCTGCGTAGATTGTGTCAATTGCAAGGGATGACTTGCCGGAGCCTGAGGGGCCGGTGATAACAGTTATCTTCTCCCTCGGTATGGATACATTGATGTTCTTGAGATTGTGCTCCCGCGCGCCCTTTATGACTATGAAGGTCTGCATATAAAAGTTGAAAATAGTTTTCAGCACTAATGAATCTGTCTCCTCGACAATTTACCTAAAGTGATCCGAGGCTGAAAACGCAATGTTTACTCTAACTTAAAGCAAATTGAGCTTTCAATGGCATAGGTTACGTTTTTAGCATCCACCATTAATAAACTCTTGCACTATCTTTAGGGAGTTCTTAGCGGTTTGGCTGTCTATAATATTAAGGGATTTCAATTCAACAGCGTAAATTTTTTTCAGGATATCCAGCCTGTTTTGTAAGACATCAATCTTGCTCTGAAAAATATCAATATCTTTACTTTTCCTATGGTTATAGTAAGTCATCAAAGCCGTGCCGCGCCGAAAGACCCCTGGCTTTTTAAAACCTTTTCATGCGATAAGATTTTTAATGCGAACTTAAAAAGAGGAAGCCAGTCAGAAGATTTCATTATTTGAAGGTAAAGACATTTTCCAATTCGGTATTAGGATAAAATTTCTTTACGTGCTTAAAGTAATATTTCTTGATAGCTGGCAGGCTTATATCGTATTTCTTGATAAAAGCCAAGAAATCAGATGCCGGGACATCGGTAAACAAGGCAAAGACGTGCGCAAGATATTTATTGTCTTTTTTCCCCGACTTTATAATTTCAGACAGTTTCTTTTCGGTTACGGGATATTTCATAGATATATTTACTGTAGTATCAACGGTTTTCATAAATTTATTATACAACATAATTCAATTGGTTTCTTCGTCTTTCTATTAACAATAAGAATAATGGGTCTTCGCGTAATTGAGTGGGTAATTCCAGTAACAAACCATGTCATTCCCCGACTTGATCGGGGAATCCAGAAATCTGCTTGCTCTATGACTCCGCTTGATCATAAGCACGTGGATAGATCACTATCTCCCTTGAAGACATGGATTATCCGGTCAACCCCCCGGTCAAGCCGGAGGAGGATAATGACAGAAAGTAGAGCAATCATGCCAGATTTCTTACTCTTACTTTTCTCCTTATTCCAAGCCACGTTGCAACCTCTCATCTATCACTTTTTACCCACTCGATTCCACGATGAGCCATATTTTTTAAGTGTATCAAATCTCTCTTTATTGTTAGAGTCCTTCGATGACTTCTCTATATATTCCAAAAAGAATGCTGCAAATACTGAGAAAAAGAAACCCACAAATGTTGCAAGCATAACCATCTGACTTCTTTTGGGCTTTATCCTTTTTTCTGGTGGTATTGCCTTCTCTATTACCTGTATTAGTACAGCATCCCTTGCCTCATCAAGCTTTGCTGCCCCATACTGCTTTAGTAAAATTTCGTAAAGGGCCTCGTTGTACTTAAATTCTCTCAGTTCTCTTGCATACTCTATGCCGACCGATGGTATTCTGCCTGCTGGCATAAGGGTGTCGGGATTATGACCGCTGCCTTTTGCCTCAAGCCTTGCCCGCTGCTCCCTTAACCCCCTGAGTTCCTCCTCCGCTCTCTGGATGTCAGGATTCTGTGGAGTTGCATAGGTCTTCATCACCTTAAGCTGCACCTCTTTTGCAGCAATATGCGCTCTCAATTGAGCGATGCCCTCAATGACTGCCCTCGCCTGCTCATCTATCTTGATGGCGCCTGTCCTCTCCTGAAACCCTTTCATAGACTCCTCTGCCTTTATAAGGGCATCTTTTGTGTCCTTCAACTGCTCCTCAAAGAAAAGCCTTCTCTGGCTTGCCTCTGTGACAGCGAGTCCTTTGTTCAGATTCCTTAGCTCTTCAACAAAGGCATTTGCTATATCAGCAGCCCTCTTTGGGTCTTTATCTTCAACGCCAATGGTTATTATGCCGCTTTTTTTGTCATCTTGCGCCTTAATCGCACCAACAAGACTTCGCCTGGCATCCTCACGCATTTTAGCCTTATAAAGCCCTATTAGATTGAATCTATCTATAATGCGGTCAAGCATAGGTCTGCTTTTTAATAATCCGATATAGAGGTCATTATTGGGGGTCTTAATGCCGATGGCACCTGCAGCCAGTCCTGCAGCGCCGCCAAACTGACTTAAAAGCTGTGCCGCACTTGAGCTGCTGCCCTGTTGTGGGGGGAGTATCTTTGTTTCAGCCTTATAGATGGGCGGCGTAATAAGGCTTATAATAGCAGTGATTATGGCAGCCGAAAGTGTAATGCCGATAATAAGCCTCTTACGCTTTGCAAGGACAATGAG
>JAHILQ010000095.1 GCA_018896985.1 Nitrospinota bacterium | reverse complement strand
GGAAATCACCAGAGCTTTGGCAGTTGTGCTGAACATAGAGCTGTAACATTTCTAAGATTCGGCACAAGCGGCTATCATCAAGACTTTCTACCTAAGGGATTAAAAGTTCCTGTTGTTATTACAATCTATTGCAAACACATCCCCTGCTACCCTTGTGCCATCAACGCCTGTGGCTGTGGCAACAAAACATCTGGTAGTAACAGGGTCTAACGGTAATGTTGTTCCAACAACATACGGAACAGGCACAGGATTAGGAAGACCTACGCCTGTAGTATTGGTTATTACATACGCATAATTCAAGCCTGAGCCCGGTTTAAATCCTGGCAGGGCAGTCATTACAGCAGCAGTATCAGCTCCAGCTACATAAGCTCCATTCTCAGCATAAAACTGTTCCTCAAGAAGTCTCAATGTCTGGAGGTTTGTATATGCCTCTGTCCTTACAGCCCTTTTCTGCTGGCCGACATAAGTAGGGATTGCAATCGCGGCAAGGATGCCAATAATGGCAATAACTATTAAAAGCTCTATAAGAGTAAAGCCTCTCTTCATCATTATTCCTAAATTATAATTAAAAGGGGAGATATAGTAAACCTCCCCTTTTGTTTTATCCTTCCAAAACAAGATTAGTCTGCGCTTATAGCCTTCGTATATATAGCCACAGGTGTGGCGTCATTAGACAATGCAACTATGAAAACAGACTGGATAGTTGAATCATCACGAGGGGTTACGCACGTTGTAATCTGTCCTTTATTGACAGCTGTAATTGCAGCTGCTTCGCAAGCTGCCAAAGTCGCCGCTGTAATAGGGATTGTATTCCAGAGAGGACTTGCACTCAGCCATGGAGAGCTTACCGCTAATAGACCAGGAGGAGTAGTACTAGGATTACGAATACCTGTGAAGGTTGCCATAATGCCAGCGGTTGCAAGGGCATTATTAGTCAAATCAGCCGACGCCCCTGCCGTAACAACAGTGCCGTCACCATTTGTGTCCACTTCTATTAGTGCACCTTGTCCCGTAGTCAGCCCACCTTTTTTCCCTGAGTTCATCCACGCCTGTATTTCAGGGACTGCAGACTCAGCGCCCCTTGTAACCGCGCCTTTTCTTCCTCTCTCCTGCATACCGATATAACCGGGGATTGCAATTGCGGCAAGTATCCCGATAATCGCCACAACGATAAGAAGCTCAATCAGGGTAAAACCCTTTTGCTCCTTTATATTGTTCATTGCTTTGTACATGTTTCCTCCTTTTCTTAAGTGTCAGTGATTAGTGTCAGTGTCAGAAACTAACACCACCTACTGTTTACCCCGTTAGAAATTCCAGTTTCTAATGGGGTTTCCTGTCTACTGCCTACTGTCTGCTGCCTTTCACCTCCTTTAATTTGCATATCTGCAAGTTGAGCGATTTTATACCAATGTCGTCATTCCCGCTTGTCGGGAATCCTTCTCGCCTTTTGTCACTCTTGCTTGTCAGGAGTCCTTCTGAAAAGAAAGATTCTGGACAAGCCAGAATGACAGAAAAAAAAATCGCTCAATTTATGTATAAGCAGTTTTCATGCCACTTCAAGAGTTTAAAATATTCAGTAAAATCAGGCAGATAAAATAAAACCATGTATCTGTCCCCAAAATAACTGACAAAAATTGTCAGAGAAAAGCCGTATAATGGCAATTAGCTCTGGGTTACTTATACTCAATCTAATGTCCTATCTCATAAATAAGTTTACACGATTTTGTCATTCCCGCTTGTCGGGAATCTTTCTTGAAGAAGGATGCCCCGAAAGCTTTCGGGGCATGACAGACAAGGACAAGAGCCAGAATGACAAAGAGGGGGATTTTCGGATGATACTGAAAGAAAGCCATAAGCGCAACAAACCGACATATGCATTTTTTTCACTCCCTTGTGTGATAAAATGAATATCAGTTCTCAGGTTCACAAGGAGTTTTCATGAGGTTTATAGGTCTTGATGCTGGCTCTGTGAGTGTGAAATATGTTGTCCTTGATGAAAATGGCAACAAGCTGAGCAGCGACTATGTAAGACATAAGGGGCATCCGCTCAAAGTTGCCCTTGAAATGTTAAAAAGCGTAATGCGTGATGCGTTATGCGTGACAGGCAATAAAAACAACGAACTCAAGATTCAAGATGTAGGATACAGGATTCAGGATAATCATGCATCGTGCATCGTGCATCATGCATCAGAGGACTTCTCCCTCTCCATCACCGGTTCTTCAGGCAGGCTTATAGCATCTGTATTAGGCGTTGAGCCTGTCAACGAGCTTGTTGCACAGGCTTATGCAACCCGTAGGCTTTCCCCTCATGTCAGGACAATCATAGAACTCGGCGGCGAGGACTCAAAACTTATCATGTTAGGAGAAAACGGCGTAAAAGAATTTTCCATGAATTCTGTATGCGCCGCGGGAACAGGCTCATTTCTTGACCAGCAAGCCGAAAGACTCAGGCTTACTATTGAAGAGTTCAGCGAACTCAGCCTTAAATCAAAGAGACCGCCAAGGATTGCCGGAAGATGCAGCGTGTTTGCAAAATCAGACATGATACATCTCCAGCAGATTGCAACTCCGATGGAGGACATCGTTGCAGGTCTATGCTTTGCAGTTGCAAGGAACTTTAAGGGCTCTATTGTGCGCGGCAGGAAAATTGACGGGCCAGTCTCTTTTCAGGGCGGCGTTGCAGCAAATAAAGGCATGATAAGGGCGTTTAAAGAGGTGTTTGATCTTGATGAGCTTTTTGTTCCTCCTGATTTTAATCTGATAGGCGCATTAGGCGCTGCCTTAAAAGACATTGATGACAACAGGATAAACTTATTTGATATTAAAAGGCTTGATGATTTCATAAAATCCGAGAAGTCTTTAGAGGCAGGATATCAACCATTAATCATAGAAGGAGATGGTTTTTTTGAAAGACACATCAAAGGCAGTGAAGAGTTAAGCGTAATGAGTAATGAGTCTAAAGACCGTAATGCGTTATGCGTAATGTGTAATGAGATAAAAGACAAAAACTCATCACTCATCACTCATCACGGATTACGGATTACGCATCACGCATCACGCATCACGCATTCACGCATAAAGGCTTTTCTCGGCATAGACATCGGCTCAATAAGCACAAACCTTGCTGTTATAGACGAAAACTGCAACCTTCTCTCAAAGCGTTATCTTATGACTGCCGGACAGCCGATAGAGGCAGTAAAACAGGGATTAAAAGAGATAGGAGAAGAGGTCGGAGACAGAGTTGAGATAATTTGTGTGGGCACAACAGGGTCAGGCAGGTATATGATTGCCGATTACGTTGGCGCTGATATTGTAAAAAACGAGATTACTGCTCAGGCAACAGCCGCTACATTCATTGACAGAAATGTAGATACGATATTTGAGATAGGAGGGCAGGATTCAAAATATATATCGCTCAGGGACGGCGTCATAGTTGATTTTGAGATGAACAAGGCATGCGCTGCAGGCACAGGCTCGTTTCTTGAGGAACAGGCTGAAAAACTCAGCATATCAGTAAAGGATGAATTTGCATCACTTGCCTTTTCTGCAGAGAGTCCATGCCGCCTTGGCGAAAGGTGCACGGTTTTTATGGAGAATTCTCTGATGTCAAACCTGCAGAGAGGCGCAGACAAAAATAACCTGCTGGCAGGCCTTGCATACTCAATCGTTCAGAATTACATAAACAGGGTCGTTGCAGGAAAGCCTATAGGCGAAAACATATTCTTTCAGGGAGGAGTAGCATTTAACAAATCCGTTGTTGCCGCATTTGAGAAATATCTTAACAAGAAAATAACTGTCCCTCCGAATCATGACGTTACAGGCGCAATCGGCATGGCGCTGATTGCCAGAGACCGTAACGCGTTATGCGTAAAGCGTAATGAGTTAAAAGGCGCATCCATACCACCGGTCACGCATCACGCATCACGCATCACGCATCACGCATCACGTGTCACAAGTTTCAAAGGCTTTGAACTCTCAAAACGTTCATACGAGGTCTCATCCTTTGAATGCAAGGGCTGTCCTAATGTATGCGAAATAAACAGGATAAAGATCGAAGGCGAAGACGGGTACCTGTTCTATGGGGGCAGGTGTGAAAAATATGACGTAAGAAAAAAGAAAGCATCATCAGAAATCCCTGACATC
>JAHILQ010000094.1 GCA_018896985.1 Nitrospinota bacterium | reverse complement strand
CTTCTTACTTATTACTTATGGCTGTATTACCCTAACTCTTCGCCTGCCTGCGAAGAAAATACGAGTCCTGCCGCCCCTATCATCCCTGCATCATCTCCCAATAAAGACGGGATGATTTTGACTTTATCAAAAATCGCCTTAAATGACCTTCTTGATGCTTCCTTAATAGCCTCCTGCACATAGATGTTCCATGCGCCGATAAGTCCTCCTGTAAGGATTATAGCCTCAGGGCTTATTATGTTTATTATATTCGCAAACCCGATTCCAAGATACCTTCCTGCCTCCTTGAGCGCTTCTCTTGCAAGACTGTCTCCTTCAATCGCATGCTTGTAAATATCCTCTGCGGTAATCTTATAAATATTACCATTGCAGCATTCTCTCAATAGGCTTTCATTGCCCTTTTCAAGGGCAGAAACCACTTTTGAATGTATTGCATTTGCCGCCGCATACAATTCAAGACAGCCGTAATTCCCGCAAGGGCATTTCTCCCCGTCCGCATTAATGCTCATATGCCCTATCTCAGCGGCGCAGTCAGCAAGCATCCCTTTATAAATTATACCGCTTCCAATGCCTGTGCCGAGCGTAAGAAGAACAAAAGAATTAAACTCTTTGCCTGCTCCTATCCATTTTTCTCCGAATGCCGCTGCATTAGCATCATTTTCAACCAACACCGGAACAGGGAATTGTTTGCCCAGAGACTCTTTAAACTTAACACCTTCAACATCATGTAGATTGGGCGAGCATAAAACAACCCCTTCCTTTCTGTCCACAAGCCCTGCCACTCCAATGCCTATTCCCTTGACGTCATCTGAAAACAGGCTTCCAACCGCCTTTTGAAGAGACTCCACCACATTACCTCTTGAGGGCTCTTTTATCTTTCTAAGTACTTCTCCTCTGCCGGATATTAAAGCAGCCCTTAGATTTGTTCCGCCGATATCTATCCCTATGACATATTTTTCTGGCATACGATTTGAGGTTTTAAAATGAAGATTTTGAAGTTTACCATAAAAATATTTGCAGTGTAAACCCGTTAGAAAGGAAAGGATAGGGTTTCCCCCGCTTTTTAACAGGGCAAAGGCGCATTTCCGATTCCTTGACATGAATACGATTTAATTGGTAAAGTATTCTGCTTTATATATAGGATTACTTAAAGTATAAAATTTATGAAGAGGGGGGGGATTATAAATGCCCTCTGTGAAGGTGCGTGAGAGTGATTCTTTTGAGAATGCTCTCAGGAAGTTTAAAAAGCAGTGTGAGCGTGAAGGAATTCTCTCGGAAATAAAGAAGAGAGAGCATTACGAAAAGCCAAGCGTAAAAAAGAAAAAGAAGGCTATTGCCGCGCGTAAAAAAACCCTTAAAAGGATCAGGCTTACGGGAGAGAGGTAATCCCGATTCATCGGGATTGCCTCTCAATACGTCTATATAAGTCTATGACTCAACGAGTCATAGACTTTTCCCTTCTGACATCCACCCCAAGCATGGTAAGTTTTTCTTCTATTTTTTCATATCCCCTGTCCAGGTGATACACACGGTGGATAGTGGTTTCTCCTTCTGCTCCAAGAGCGGCAACAACAAGCGAGGCGCTTGCCCTGAGGTCTGTAGCCATCACATTCGCCCCTTTTAATTTTCTGACTCCTCTTACAGTTGCTGTGCTTCCTTTAAAACTTATGTCGGCTCCCATTCTCCTGAGTTCGGCGATATGCATGAACCTGTTTTCAAAGATTGTCTCTGTGATTATGCTTGCGCCCTGCGCTTTGCTCATTAATGCCATAAACTGCGCCTGCATATCTGTTGGGAATCCGGGGTAAGGCGCTGTCTTTATATCAACTGCCTTCAGTCTTGCAGGGCCAACTGCCCGCACTCCATCCGCTGTTTCTTCAACCTTCAGCCCTGCCGCCTTAAGCTTTATCAAAAATGCCTGAACGTGTTCCGGCATACATCCCCTGATCGTAATATCCCCGCCTGTTATCCCTGCTATGGCCATAAATGTGCCTGTCTCAATCCTGTCAGGTATCACTTTATGGGTAAGAGGCATTAGTTCATCTACGCCTTCTATCTCTATAATGCTCTCGCCTGCGCCCTTAATCTTTGCGCCCATTGCTGTCAGCGCATTTGCAAGGTCTACAACCTCAGGCTCTCTTGCTGCATTTTCAAGAACTGTCACGCCTTTCGCAAGAGATGCGGCCATCATAAGGTTTTCAGTCCCTGTTACAGTTGATATGTCAAAATATATTACAGCGCCCTTCAGCCTTTTTGCCGATGCCATAACATAGCCTGATTCAAGTTCTATCTTTGCCCCCATCTTTTCAAGTCCCATAAGATGAAGGTTTATCGGTCTTGCTCCTATAGCGCATCCTCCGGGTAAAGAGACCTTTGCGCGGCCAAACCTTGCCAGCATGGGCCCCAGCACAAGCACAGATGCTCTCATCTCCTTAACAAGCTCGTAGGGCGCTTCAAGATTCCTTATCTTGTCAGTAGCTATGACTGCTTTATGCGGCTCGTAATGAAACTCCGCACCCATGTTCTCAAGGAGCCTGCCCATTGTCTTTATATCCCTGAGGTCAGGGACCCGGCTTATTGTGTGCTCTCCGGGCGCAAGGAGTGTGGCTGCGATAACAGGCAATGCCGCATTCTTTGCGCCGCTTATCTCAACCTCGCCCTTAAGTCTTTTCCCGCCTTTTATAATCAGCTTATCCATAGAAGTTTATCATATCATAAAGCCGAATCGCGGTGAATGGGTTAAGGGGTGAATAGGTGAATCGCTTCACCAATAAACTGATTTATTGAATAAAGAATCCAGCGGTAGAGACCGCAGGCTATCAAAGCTGAAAAATACCCGTTGCTTTGTCATTGCGGCTTGTCCGCAATCCTTTTTCATAAGAAAGATTCCCGACAAGCGGGAATGACAGAAATATGGTAACCCTGTACCAAGATCATAGGGAATTGCACGCTAAGAGATAAAATCAAGCTGCGTCGTAAAGTTTTGAGACGCATATGCCTGCCGTAAAAAATGCATTGTTCGGGTTAAATCTGTTATAATTATTTATGCGCATCTTATTATTTCTCATCTTAGCTCTCAGTTTTCATCTGTCATCCGCCCCCGGTGGAGTCAGCCCTGTTCACGCCTCAGGCTCATGTGATACAGACTGCACAAAATGCCACACCATCAGCACGGATGAAGTCCGCAATATCCTCACAAAGATCAATGCGCCTGATGCAAAAATATTAAAGGTGCAGATGAGCCCTGCGAGAGGGCTGTGGGAAGTTTCCATAGACAATAAAGGCCAGCGCGGGCTGTTTTACGTAGATTTTTCAAAGAAGTATTTGATAAGCGGCAGAATCATTGAAGTAAATGCGTCAATTGACAAGACGAAAGAACGGCTCGATGCTCTTAACAAAGAAAGGCGGATTAACCGCTCGCTCATCCCGCTTAAAGACGCTTTAATTTTAGGCGATAAAAAGGCAGTAAATAAGGTGATTGTCTTTACAGACCCTGACTGCCACTTCTGCGGAAAATTCCATGAAGAAATCAAAAAAGTCGTTGAAAAGAGAAAAGACATTGCCTTTTACATAAAACTGTTCCCTCTAACAAAACTCCACCCTGATGCATACTGGAAATCAAAGAGCATAATGTGCGAGAAATCACTGAAACTTCTTGAGGATAATTTTGAGAAAAAATCCATACCAAAGCCTTCCTGCAAAACAGATGTGATTGACAAGAACATAAAACTTGCATCACGCCTCGGCATCACAGGCACGCCGATGTCAATCCTGCCTGATGGCTCTGTGCTCACAGGTTCTTTACAGGCTGATAAACTTATAGAG
>JAHILQ010000093.1 GCA_018896985.1 Nitrospinota bacterium | reverse complement strand
TATTTATTCAGGTCTTAGTCCTCAGTATCGTCATTACACTATCTCCATTCCTGCATTACTTAAAGTTAAACTAAAAGTAAGTTTCCTGCCCTGCTCGCGCTTTCCGGCATTGGATTTATATTCATAGAAATATCACTGGTACATAATGCAATACTAATTCTCGGAACCCCTTCTTTATCGGAAGCGCCGCATATGCCGGAGCACTCACCTTTTTGAAGAGTCTCATCAGAGAATAAAAACAGAGACTTGTGATAAAGTATATACATGGCAAAAAGGTGTATCCACATCTATACAGGACAGGCAAGGTAAAGGGCAAAACTGCAGCAAGCGTAGCCCTTGCAATAAGGGCAAGAAGCAGGAGTTTAAAGGAGAAGATGCTGAAGGTTGGAATGAGTGGAAAATAATTTAGCTGGATATATGGTTTGATTGAATTCTGTTACTCTGTTTTATTAGAATTAATTAAAAGTTTTCCATAACCTTGCAGGGCTTAAAATAATGAAACCAAGCAGTCTTAAAATAGGCACCAAGTTTTCCCTTGCCATTGCTCTCATCCTCCTCGTCTTCTGTGTCATCTTCTCCCTCATCCTTTACACCCATCTGAAAGACAGGGTAATAGAAGACGCAGAGGAAAAGACCCTGATTATCATGACCCAGATCAGCGCTGTGGGAGACTATGTCAAGGAGGTGCTGCGTCCAAGGATGTATGATGTCCTCCAGAACATAAGCGATAAGGAGGACTTTGAGGACTTTATTGTAGAGGCCATGTCCACCACGCATGTGAGACTTGAGGTTATGTCGCGCTTTAATAAGAACCTGCCTGATTTATGTCTACAGAAGGGTTTCTACGAAACCCCTCAACCCGAGGAATAAGGCAGATTCCCTCCATGAAGAGAAGATCTCTTATTTTCAGCAGGACAGAAACAGGAAGTCCTGGAATGGCATAATCAAGATTGAAGGTCAGAAATTTCTCATGAGGGCAAGTCCGATAATCACTGAGACCGAGTGCCTTAAGTGCCATGGTGACCTTTCGCAGGCGCCGAGGGGGCTTATTAAAAGGTATGGATTAAAGAACAGTTTTGAATGGAAGGAAGGGGATATTATAGGTGTCGAAACCGTTGCAATACCCCTTGCTGTTGCACTGAGCGAGATCAGGGGTATCGCCATATCCACCTTTATTTTCGCCTTTGCCACTCTCCTCTTCCTCTTCATATCTCTACAGGGTGCCTTCTGGAGTTTAGTCAGCAGGCCGTTAACGAAGCTGACTACCATATTCAATGGAATCGTTAAAGGCACTGAGCCGCTTAATCAGTACCTTCCCATCAATTCAAAAGATGAGATTGGTGAACTGACAGACTCCTTCAATCAGATGGCTAAGCATTTATACAACGCACAGGAAGACCTGAAAAAGAATGCCGAAACACTGCGATCTATTTTTGAAGGTATCAGCGATCCCCTTGCCCTTGTAAATCCTGACTGCTCTCTTGAGATAACGAATCAGGCATACCGCGAATGGGTGGCAAAGGGAGTTAGCGCGGTGTTTACAAAGGAATGCCATGCTGAAAATTGTGATGCTGACACATTATGCCTGATATGTTTCCTCGAGAAGGTGATGAGGGAAAAAAGGGCAGTCTCTGAATACTGGGAAGACTATGACGGACAATTTTACTATGTTCATCTCTATCCGATCTCTGATGACATGGGGAATGTCATTAAGGCAATCCATTACGTTAAGGATATAACCGATAAGAAACAGATTGAGGAACATATGAGAAGGGCTGAGAAGCTGGCTGCGGTGGGACAGCTTTCAGCGGGGGTTGCCCATGAGATCAACAATCCCCTCGGCGGGATAAAACTTTGCTTTAATAATCTCATGACCACAGAGATGGACGAGGATACAAAGAGGATGCATGTAGATGTGATAAATGTGGGTCTCGCAAGGATACAGGACATAGTGAAGCAACTTCTTGACTTTTCCAAGAAGTCTTCCCTGAGCGTCTCCCCTGTATCCATAAATGGCCTGATAGAGAATGTGCTGATGTTGACGGATTACCTCATATCGAAGAAGGAGATAAGGGTAGCGAAGGACCTTTCTACGGATATCCCTGAGATGATGGTTGACCAGAACAAGATGGAACAGGTATTTTTAAATATCATACTGAATGCTGTACAGGCAATGGATGGAAAACCCGGCACTCTGGCTATCGGGACTCTATCGGATAACGGATACTGCGAGATTTCCTTTACAGACACGGGACAGGGGATACCTGAAGAAGTCCTGCTATATATATTCGACCCCTTTTTCACAACAAAGCCTGTTGGGGAGGGGACAGGTCTCGGTCTATCTGTGAGCAAATCCATAGTTGAGCAGCACAACGGTAAGATAACGGTAGAGACCTCTGAGAAGGGAACAAGGTTTACTGTAAGATTACCTATGCCAGAATGAAGAACAGGATACTCATAATCGAAGATGAACCGACAATGAGGCTCGGGATGAACCATTTCCTTTCATCAGCGGGTTATAATGTTAAAACCTGCGAAGATGGGGCAAAGGGGATATCCGTCTTTGAAAAGGAGAGTTTTGACCTGGTCATAACAGACCTCAAACTTCCCGGTTATGATGGTCTTGCGGTACTCAAGCGTATAAGGACGGTCTCCCCTGATGCGGGTGTGATAATCATGACTGCTTATGCAGATGTTAAGACCGCTGTTCAGGCTATAAGAGAAGGCGCCTTTGACTACATTGCAAAACCCTTTTCTAATGAAGAACTCCTGATTGCCATAGAGAGGTTTCTAAAATTCCAGAAACTTGAAGATGAAGTTACATATTTGAAGGAGACCCTGAGAGAAAAAGTTGAATTTGAGGAGATAATCGGAGTTAGTTCTGTAATTGAAGATGTGTTTGATAGAATTACATCAGTGGCAGGGACAGATGTGCCGGCGCTTATTGCAGGTGAAAGCGGCACAGGCAAAGAGCTCGTTGCAAACGCTATTCATAGATTGAGTAAGAGAAGCACAAAACCGTTTGTCAAGATTAACTGCGCGGCTATTCCTGAGACCCTCTTTGAATCAGAACTCTTTGGACATGAGAAAGGGGCTTTTACAGGCGCAGCCGAGATGAGAAAAGGCAAGTTTGAGTTTTCAAACGGCGGGACAATATTTTTTGATGAAATTAGTGATATACCAATCTCTCTTCAGTCAAAACTGCTTAGAGTGCTGGAAGACAACCTGATAACAAGGCTCGGAGGGAACTCTCTTATACATGTTGATGTCAGGAGCATTTATGCCACGAGTAAAAACCTCAAGGAGTGTATAGAATCAGGCAAATTCAGAGAGGATTTGTTTTACAGAATAAATGTGGTGCCAATAACCATCCCGCCTCTCAGAGAAAGGAAGGAAGACATCCCTCATCTTATTGACCATTTTCTTAAACACTTTAAAGAGAAATTCAACAAGGTTGAGCTAAATATATCACAGCCTGCCTATGATGCCCTGCTATCTTACAGCTATCCCGGGAATGTAAGAGAACTCAAGCACGCCATAGAGAGGGCGGTTGTGCTTTCAAAAGATGGTCTCATAGATGTAAAACACCTTCCTGATGAAATATCGGGCACTGATGCTAAGATTCCATGTATCACAGAAGACCTCTCCCTACAAGAAAGCGTAAGATGTTTTGAAAGGCAGAAGATCATCAAGGCTCTCAATGAATCAGGCGGCAGAAAAATAGAAGCTGCAAAGGTGCTCGGAATCAGCAGAAGGGTTCTCTGGAAAAAATTAAAAGAATACAGCATTGAATAGGCATCGGATGGGAACAACCTCTCATCTCATTCGTTCCCTATTGGGAACATTAATTTAGGACAAAACCTCTAAACATCCTGATTTATAAAGAAAATGTCTTT
>JAHILQ010000092.1 GCA_018896985.1 Nitrospinota bacterium | reverse complement strand
CTTCCGTTGTCAATGTTTTTAATGAATCTGAATATGCTCATGTCAGGCCTTCCGGCAGGGCCGTACACGGTGAAATATCTTGGAATGCTTATGTCAATGCCTGAAAGAAAATGATAGCTGTGGCATATCGCCTCAGCGCCTTTTTTTGTAGCAGAATACGGAGCTAATGGGCGGTCTGTGTTGTCGGTTTCTTTAAAAGGCATAGGATTAAGTCCGTAGATGCTTGAGGTGGAGGCAAGCACGAATTTTTTTGTATCGGAGTTCTTGCAGCATTCAAGGAGATTCAGTGTCCCCTTAACATTTGTATCAAGATATATCCACGGGTCTTCCACTGATGCCCGCACACCTGCCCTTGCGGCAAGGTTGATAACCGCATCTATTTTATGATTGGCGAATACTGTCTTGACTGCTTTAAAATCACCTATGTCGCACCGGTGAAAGCTGAAGTTTTGAGTTTTACTAATACGGTCATTAGTAAATCCACGTAGATTGTCATTGCGGCTTGTCCGCAATCTCTCTTCACGATTCCTGACAAGCAGGAAGGATTCCCGACAAGCGGGAATGACAGTGAATGTGTTCTTACTTATGGCCTCCTTAGTAACTCTTAACTCTTCACTCTTAACTCTTAACTGCCTGAGCCTCCACTCCTTAAGTTTAGGGTCATAATAATCATTCATGTTATCAATCCCGACAACAGAATAACCGTTCTCAAGGAGCTTTTCCGATACCTTCCACCCGATAAATCCTGCACAGCCCGTGACTGCGATAATCCTCATCCTGCCTCCAATCAGTGTCAGTGTCTGTTTTTAGTGAAGGTACTGACACTATTCACTAACACTTCTGCTTGTTTCTTTCTGTTATAATACAACTCATAACTTTTAACTTTCAACTTATAACTTTCTTATGATGAAGGCATTGATATTAAGCGGCGGAAAGGGGACAAGGCTCAGGCCGCTGACCTATACAACAGCTAAACAGCTTGTCCCTGTGGCAAATACGCCCATACTGGGATATGTTCTCAGGCATATTAAAGATGCAGGAATAAAAGATATAGGCATAATTATTTCACCTGAAACAGGAAATGAGGTGAAGCAGTATGTAAAGGATGGGAAGGTGTGGGGTGTTAATGTAACTTATATCTTGCAGACAGAGCCTGCAGGACTTGCACATGCGGTTAAGACTGCTAAGAATTTTTTGAAAAAGGACAATTTTATAATGTACCTTGGTGACAACCTTCTGTCGCATGGGGTCAAAGATGCGGTAAGGGAATTTAAAAGACAGCCCATTGATGCCGCAGTATTTCTTAAGGAAGTGGATAATCCAAGACAATTTGGCGTGGCAAAACTCGACAGAAAGGGCAATATAGTAAAGTTGATAGAGAAACCTAAGAATCCCCCATCGAATCTTGCGCTTGTCGGCGTCTATATATTTACTGCAATGATACATGACGCTATTGATAAGATAAAACCATCGTTCAGGGGCGAGCTTGAAATAACGGATGCAATACAAATGCTTATAAGCATGGGAGGCAGGGTAAAAAGTGAGATCTTAAAAGGCTGGTGGCTTGATACAGGCAAAAAAGACGACATTCTTCAGGCAAATACAATAGTTCTTGATGAATATATAAAGCGGCAGATTAACGGTATGGTTGACAGCAAGAGTCAGATACTTGGAAGAGTGACAGTAGAAAAAGGGGCGTCTGTGATGAATAGCATTATCAGAGGTCCCGTTGTAATAGGGAAGAACTCTGAGATTAAAAATTCATTCATAGGACCTTTTACAAGCATTGGCAGCGAGGTTACTGTGACAGATTCTTCCATCGAGCACTCTGTAATCCTCAGCAATGCATTTCTTTCAGGGGTTGAAAGGCTTGAAGACAGTCTTATAGGGAAAAACACAAAGGTTATAAGGAACAGGGTTCGTCATAGAGCGCTGCGCCTGATGATAGGGGATGACTCAACAGTTGAGGTTTAATTAGAGTCTGTCCATAAACTAAATGTATTTGTCATTCCCGCAAGCAAAGCGCGTCGGGAATCCTTCTTAAAGAAAGATTCCGGACAAGCCGGAATGACAGAAAAACGGTAACTGATCGAGTTTATAAACAGACTCTAATTAGCCTTAATGTTGCATAAATATGAACTATGAACTATTTTAAAGACGGCGATATAGAAGGCATTGTTATAAGGAAAATGGAAACTTACGCTGATAATCGCGGGTGGCTGGGAGAATTATTCAGGAAAGATGATCCAGCCATAAACTTAATCCGGGGCGATTCAGGATTTTATCCTGCGATGAGCTACATATCTATCACTAATCCTGATGTTGTGAGGGGGCCCCACGAACACAGGGAGCAGACAGACTATTTCTGTTTCTTAGGTAAATTCAGGCTTTATTTGTGGGATAACAGAAAGGATTCACCTACTCATAAAAATAAAAAGATATTGGAAAATGCAGACAGGCTTATAGTAGTTGTGCCGCCTGGAGTTGTCCATGCATATAAAAATACAGGGGAGGAGGACGCAATTATACTGAATTTCCCTGACAGGCTTTATGGAGGATGGAACAAAGAAGAAAAGGTTGATGAAATTAGATATGAAGATGATGCTGAGAATCCATTTAAGATTGAATAATTCAAGGACAGGAGATAATCCTTTCGCTCATTCTCGGGCTATCGCCCTTCCCGATTATTATCGGGACAAAAAAAACCGCTCAAGGACAATCCCCTGTCCTTGATAATAGGGAAAGTCGAGTAAAAAATGAAGATACT
>JAHILQ010000091.1 GCA_018896985.1 Nitrospinota bacterium | reverse complement strand
GCCTGAGCAATCTTCAGACGCAGATATGCTGCTGATAAAGAAGGGATGAATAGAGGATTTCTACTGAGCCGAACTAAAGTCGAGGGGATTGCCTCAAAGACAAGCCTGTTGACCTTTGCAGCCAATCTTGCCATTGGATTGCTTATAACCCACATAAATCCCTTTGCGCCTTTTCTGTAGAACCAGTCAGCGTCAAGATTTTTAGCCCTTATCTCAGCAGGGAAAATTCCGGAACGAAGAAGAAGCACATAAGCAAATGCGCCGAATAAAAGCAGTTGGGTTGTTGTTACAACGTGTGATGCTGTATACGGCTCAAAATCAACAGGATAAGGAAGGAGGCTATATAATGTGCCGGGAAATACGCCGATGAAAATACATAAGAAGGCTGTTATCCCCATGGCAATAAGCATATGTGTTGGAGCTTCTTTAGTTCTGATTCCAGAGTCATGGGAGAAGAAGGCATGGAACGGCACTTTAATGCCTGCATGTTCGAGAACACCAACTGAAGCAAAAAGGAGCATGAACCATATAACAGTCATACCTCCCGTTGCTGCTGATTCAACCACCATTGACTTGGTCACAAAACCACTGAAAAGGGGAAATGCGGAAATGGAAACAGCACCCACTATGCAGAATATGGCTGTTAAAGGCATGCTCTTGTAGAGTCCGCCAAGTTCAGTGCATTTGATTTTCCCTGTTTGGTGCAAGACAGCGCCCATAGACATGACAAGAAGGGCTTTATAAAGAATATGTGCAAAAACATGAGAGAACGTTCCATTCAATGATAACTGCGTGCCAATCCCGATGCCGACCACCATATATCCAAGCTGGTTGATAAGACTATAGGAAAGGACCTTCCTCAGATCATTTTCAACCACGGCAAAAAAGATGGGAAACACTGTCATGGTTGCGCCAATCCATATTAAGAGTTCAGTGCCGGGGAATGCCCTTGCAAGAACATAGATAGCAGTTTTCGTCGTAAATGTCCACATGAATACGCCGCCAGTTGACGTTGTCTGTGGATATGCATCAGGCAGCCATGCGTGAAGACCCGGAAACCCGCAGTTTATTCCGAATCCGATTAATATAAGCCATGACGCCAGACCATCTAATCCTATAAATCCGAACTCAAGAGAGCCAGTCTTAAATACATGGAGGATTATACCTGCCAAAAGACAAAGGCCGCCGAAGATATGAACCAGAAGATACCTCGTTCCGGCGCCGGATGATTCTTTTGTCCTCCTTGCCCAGATAAGATATGTGGCGCTCAAAGCCATGATCTCCCAGAAGATAAAAAGGGTCAATAAATCTCCTGCAAAGACAACACCCATGGCAGCGCCCGCATACAGCAAAGCTGCAATATGCTGCAAATCCTCTTTTACATGAAGAGAGTAAATAAGGGCAATAAATGTTATCAGATGATATATATAGCCAAAGAATATGCTGAGTTTATCTACCTTGCCAAGAATCAGGTTGTAATCAAGGAACCTGACAGTCCAGTGTATGCCCTCGGGAATATTTATCAGGTTTATAAACCCAATAACAGGCAGCGCCAACAGATAAATGCTTTTCAGCTTTCCCTTAAAAACAGGGATAAACAATGCTCCAATGATAAATATCAGCGCCGGAGGAAATGTGTTAATCATAGTAATCCTCCTTTCTCTTTATAATTGGTCGCAGGATATACTTTGCCACAAGAATCATAAAGACAAAGGCTACAAATCCAAAGCTTGCATAAAAGAAGGGAAATTCTTCCCAGTTAAAGAATGTATGTTTATGGATAAAAAGTTCAGCGATAGTGAATAACCCGATAACTATATAAAAAAGCCAAAAGAATCCTTTTACATTCCTTGGATTGTCAAAAAAGTATTTTTTCTCCATATTAATAACCTCCGAATTAATAATAGCTATATACCGATTCTATTGTCATTCCCGCTTGTCGGGAATCCCTCCCCGAAGAAAGATTCTGGACAAGCCAGAATGACAGAAATAATATAATCCTCAAGCTACAAGGAATATCAAAGTTAAAGTTCAAACAGTTCTCACAAGAATCACTGCGAGATACAAAGACGCTATTGTCAATACTATATAAAAAACAGTCCTGTATCCCGGCACAGGGTCATGCTTGAGTTCCATTATCTCTTCGCCTTCTTTTCTCATCTAAAAATACCTCTACCCTGTCATTGCGAGAACCCGAAGGGTTCGTGGCAATCTCATTGCAAAAGACGAGATTGCTTCATTTCACTCGTAATGACAACTTTCTGTCCCTATTCTGGGGATAAATCTCCTTTCTTGATTCTACATTTCAAGAACTTTAAGTCCGCCGTGTTTTGCTAACATATTAAAATGCTTATCAGAATGTATAAGTGTACACTTGTGGTGCAATGCAGTTGCTGCTATCACTGTATCAACTAACGGCACATTAATGCCTTTCTTTTTAAGCTTATAAGCGAGTTCCCATGCTGATCCCCATACATTGTGGTCAATAGTAAGCTGTGGAAGGGCAAGAAAATCGTTATAGAGCATATCATACTCTTTATCTGATTTAGCGCCTCTTAAAATCTCCATGATAATTATCTCCGAGGTAAACGCCCTTTTCTCCAGAATAAGTGCGGCAACCCTGCTCTGCAGGGAAGCGTCTGTGCCTCTAAGGCATTTTACCCATATTGATGTATCTATAAGGAATCCATCACTCATCCCTGCGAAACTCCTCCACATCCTTTAAAGAAATATCTATAGGGGAAGTCCCAAAAAGACTTATAAGATGTTCCAGCCTTTTCCGTCTGATGATTTCCCTTAACGACAGATTTACCAACTCCTTTTTTGTTTTTATATTGGTAAGTCTTTTTGCTTCATCCATGAGTTTATCATCTATGTCTATAGTAGCTCTCATTTAGCGCCTCCTATATGCACATTATAACTAAAATATTTATGCCTGTCAAGTACACAAAAAATCTTAATTTATCACGCCTGCCACTACCATCCTTGCAAGTTCAAGAAATACTGACGGCGCAAAAAACAATACCAGCGCGCCTATTGCTGTAAGCACAAGCGGAATTACCATAAGGGCAGGGGCCTCTTTCAGTGACGGTGTCAGTGTCAGTGTCGGTGGCAGTTGTTGATGTTCAGTTTCTTTTGACACTAATAACTGACACTGTTCACTTTTAAAGAATGCTGCATACACTATCGGCAAAAAATAACAGGCATTGAGTATTGTGCTTGATGCTAATACAAGAAGAATAGGTAACTGCTGTGCCTCAATAGAGCCAATAGCTATATACCATTTACTCAAAAACCCTCCTAAAGGCGGTATTCCTATCATTGACAGAGCGCCGAGGGTGAATGCCGCCATTGTAAAAGGCATCTCCTTGCCTATTCCGTCAAGTTCGCTTATGTTTGTCTTGTGCGCTGCCACATATATTGCCCCTGCTACAAAAAAGAGAGTTATCTTTCCAAAGGCATGGAGGACTATGTGCATTATGCTGCCTGTAATGCCTGACGGCGTAAGGAGCGCAACGCCCAATATTACATAAGAAAGCTGGCTTATTGTTGAGTATGCGAGCCTGCGCTTCAGGTTATCCTGTTTGAGCGCTATGATTGATGCGACTATAATTGTGATAGATGCAAAATATGCCAGCGCTGTGCCGAGACCGAGCTGGCTGAGAAGGTCAATTCCAAATATATGAAGCACAATCTTTACAACAACAAAAACTCCTGTCTTTACGACTGCAACAGCATGCAGAAGCGCGCTAACAGGGGTTGGAGCAACCATTGCAGCAGGAAGCCACGAGTGAAGGGGCATCATTGCAGCCTTTGTGATGCCTGCCATAAAAAGGATAAAGGTAATAATCAGAAAAGTATCGCTTACCTGTCCCCTTACATTATTCAATATCCCCTGATTGGAGAATTCCAATGTGCCTGCCGCACTGTAAGTCATAAATACCGCCAGCAACTGGAATGCTATGGATGTGCCGAGAAGGTATGTGATGTATCTCCTTGCTCCTTTTATCGCCTCCGGCGTCTCTTTATGGGCAACGAGGGGATATGTGCAGAGCGTAATGATTTCATAAAATAGGAATGTTGTAAACATATTTGCAGAGAATGCAACGCCCATTGTTGCAGAAAGGGCTATTGCAAAACATGCAAAATATCTTGTCTGCGCATGTTCATTCAATGACCTCACATATCCGATGGAATAAAATGATGTGATTATCCAGAGGAATGACGCTGTAATGGCAAAGAATATTCCAAGCGCATCAACCCTGAATTTTAGTTCAAGCCCCTGTGTTATGGAGAGCAAAGTATATTCAATAACCTTGCCCTCAAGAATAGGCTGGAGCATGGAAATGACGATGCCGAATTTAACCACAGAGGCTGATATGGTCCAGAATTCCCTGAGATTTCTTGCCCTCTCGCCTGTGAGGGCTATAAAAAAGGCTGCGATTAGAGAGACTGAAACAGCTAATAACGGCTTTACAGAGATTAGAACTTCCATTTTAAAAGCCCCCCGGCACAGTGAACTGAATTACACTTGAGATAATCTTCCCGCTAAACATGCCCAACAGCAATATCCCTGCGGTCATTATAAATATGGGGATGAGCATGGTTGCGGGGGCTTCATGTGAAAATAGCCCTATCTCACCCTCACCCTTACCCCCTCCCGTCAAGGGAGGGGGAATAGTTGGGTTGCCCCCCATATTTCCCCTCTCCCCTTGCGGGAGAGGGTTAGGGTGAGGGGTTGATTCATTCGGCGGAAAATATACATTCTGAATAATCCTGAAAAATACCACCGCCACCGCCAGACTGCTTAATAAAAAAAGCACTGCAAACAGCCATTTTTGAGCCGCAATCGCCCCCAAAATCAGATACCATTTGCTGAAAAAACCGGCTGTAGGCGGGATACCCACCATAGAAATGGCGCCTATGGTAAAAGCAGCCATAGTAAAGGGCATCTTTTTGTGCAGACCTCTGAGATTTTGTATATTGCTTGAGCCTGTCTTATATACAACAGCGCCGGCAACCATAAACAGACATGCCATCATAAACGCGTCATTTAGGATATGAAGGACCGCTCCTGTAAAGCCCGCACGATTGGCTACGCTCACACCCATTACAATATATCCAACCTCTGCTATAAGGATATAAGAGAGCGCCCTCTTGAGGTCTGTCTGAGCCAATGCCATTATACATCCGTAAACCATTGCGGCGGCGGCAACCCAGCCCAAGATGGCAGTTACAGGAAGCATCTCTATGGAAAAACGAGGTTCAAATACAGTAAACATAATCCTTATCATTGCGTATGCGCCTACTTTGGTCATCGTAGATGCGACAAAGGCGCTCACTGTTGAGGGGGCATAAGTATAGGCGTCAGGGAGCCATACATGCAAAGGGAAAAGGGCTATTTTTATTGCTACCCCTACCATAAAGAAGGCAAAGGCAGCAAGAACTACCTTTGAATGGTAAAGTTCCGGCAGCAGTTTTGCGAGGTCGGCTATATTCAGAGAGCCGGTTACTATGTAGAGATAACCTACACCCAGCAAATAAAAACAGGCGCCGATGGTTCCCATTATCACATAATTAAAGCTGGCAAGGGGGGCTTTGTCCCTGCCTATTGCTATTAGGGCATAACCGGCTAAAGATGTAATCTCCAAAAACACAAAGAGATTAAACACATCACCAGTTACTGTTATACCAAGAAGTCCTGTTACCAGCAGAAGATAGATGGTATAGAAGTAAACAGTCTTTCCGGGCAGTTCTTGTTCAATGCTCTTTTTTGAGTATATCGCCACAATAAGGCTTATAAACGATACGATAGCCAATATAAATGCGTTGAGATGGTCTATTACATACTCAATCCCCCATGGCGGCGCCCATCCGCCGAGCCTGTAGCTGATGGTTCCTGAATTGATGACTGTATTGAGAACAGAGATAGAAAGAATTACATTGAGACCCAGTGCGGCAACGACAAATGGATAGCAGAGCCTTTTTCTCCACAAACCGATTAAGAGATTAAAAAAAGATGCCAGCAGGGGGATTACTATAATCAAAATTGCCGCATGTTCTATCATTTTTCTTTCCCCTGTTTAAGTATTTCAAGAATCTCATCCTCTTCAAATGTCTTATACTTTCTGAAAATCATCAATAAAAGCGCCAATGCAACGCCGAATGTGCTTACCATAACAACTATTGCAGTGAGCATTAAAACATGGGGTAAAGGATTCATGTATTGGGCAGCATCTATCACCTGATTTACATCTTTATAGTTCTGAATAATCGGTATGGTAGCGCCCTTTTTTGAACCGGTAGAGACAAAAAAGAGTATGATAGCGGTCTGG
>JAHILQ010000013.1 GCA_018896985.1 Nitrospinota bacterium | reverse complement strand
GCAATGTCAATCAGATAATCATGCCCGTAAAAAGGCAGGGCCATGACAACGGCAGACATGAGAAGAGTCAGGGCAATTGAACGGGTTTTTGATTCCGGCAGTTTTATCCTGATTCTGGCTGAGATGGATTTTTTTAGACTGCTTAAAAGCCCTTTTATTTTTCCGGCATAGTTTTTAAATACCTTTAGCAGAGAAACAGCAGCAAACAACACGATGAAGAGAACCCCCGCTGCTTCTAAACCCTTAAATGGAAGAAAAAGCAGCGCCAGCCACAATGCTTTTTTCATACCTTTTCTTCCTGTGTCTTTCCAAAAAGACCTGAGGGTTTAATAAACAGAATGATAATCAATATGATAAATGCGTATGCATCCTTGTATTCGCTTGATATGTAGCCCGCGCTGAAGCTCTCAATAAGGCCGAGCAGGATTCCGCCGAACATTGCGCCCGGAATGCTTCCTATTCCACCTAATACTGCTGCCGTGAATGCCTTAATTCCTGCTATATAGCCTATAGAATAATTCACAAGGCCGTAATACACCGCAACCATAAGGCCGGCAACTGCGGCAAGTCCCGAACCTATGATAAAGGTCGCTGATATGACGGTATTTATGTTTATCCCAACGAGTGATGCCATCACCTTATCCTGCGCAACCGCCCTCATAGCCTTGCCCATTCTTGTTTTTGTGATAAACAGATTCAAAGAGAGCATTAAGATTGCTGAGACCGCTATTATAAAAATCTGGATATATGTAACCCTTGCACCCATCAGTTCAATCCCAGCACTCTCAAAAAGATGCGGGAAAATCTTGTCGGTTGCTCCCTGCGTAAGCATCACATAATTCTGGAGGAATATTGACACGCCTATTGCGCTTATCAATGGGCTGAGCCTTGGCGCATTTCTCAATGGCTTATATGCAATCTTTTCTATTGTAAAACCATAGGATGAACAGAAGATTACAGAAAGAACAAACGTCAGAATCAGCGCCAGCGGAAGGCTGTATGATGTAAGTCCTATTGCCGTGAAAAAAGCAAGGAATATAATTCCGAGATATGCGCCGAGCATATAAATCTCGCCGTGTGCGAAGTTTATAAGCCCAAGTATCCCGTAGACCATTGTGTAGCCGAGCGCTATGAGCGCATAAACTCCGCCGAGGGTAAGACCGTTGATTAACTGCTGGGTGAACACAGGAGATTTTAGCAGAAAAAAGAGTTGTTTTTAAATACCTCTTCCATTTTTTACCCAAAAGTTTATAAAATATACATTCAAACTACGCTCAAGGAGGTTGCCGATGGCAAGAAAGAACTTTTTTTTTACTTCTGAATCTGTAACTGAAGGTCATCCTGACAAGATAGCTGACCAGATATCAGATGCAATCCTTGATGCGATAATTGCGCAGGACCCAATTGCAAGAGTGGCTTGTGAGACTCTTGTGACCACAGGGCTTGCCTTTGTCGCTGGAGAGATTTCAACAACATGTTATGTCCATATACCAGACATTGTGAGAGAAACCATTAAGAACATAGGTTATACCAGAGCAAAATACGGTTTTGATTATGAAACCTGCGCAGTAATAACCTCTATAGACCAGCAGTCTTCTGATATAGCCATGGGTGTTGACACAGGCGGCGCCGGAGACCAGGGACTGATGTTCGGCTTTGCATGCAATGAAACAGAGGAGCTTATGCCCTTGCCGATCATGCTTGCACATAAACTTGCAATGCGCCTGTCAGAGACAAGGAAACAGGATATCCTTCCGTATCTCAGGCCTGACGGCAAATCTCAGGTTACAATTGAGTACAGAGACGGCAAACCATTCAGGATAGATACCATTGTTATTTCGTCGCAGCACAGTCCTGATGTCCACATGAAAGACATGAAGGAAGACATTATAGAGAAAGTCATTAAGCCGGTTGTTCCAAAGAAACTTCTTGATGAGGAAAATGTGAAATACTACATTAACCCTACAGGCCGTTTCGTTGTCGGAGGCCCTATGGGTGATACAGGACTGACAGGAAGAAAAATAATAGTTGACAGCTACGGCGGCGTGGGGAGTCACGGAGGCGGATGCTTCTCCGGAAAAGATCCAACGAAAGTAGACCGCTCAGGCGCCTATGTGGCACGGTACATAGCAAAAAACATTGTTGCAGCAGGCATAGCAGACAGAGTTGAAGTCCAGATTGCATATGCAATCGGCATCCCTGAACCTGTCTCCATTCTTGTTGACACTTTTGAGACAGGTAAGATTGCCGAGGATAAAATCGTAAAACTGATAAGGAAAAACTTTAACCTGACTCCAAAGGGGATAATTGAACACCTGAACCTGAGGAGGCCCATATTCAAAAAGACTGCCGCATACGGACATTTCGGCAAGAATGACCCTGACTTCACATGGGAAAAGACAGATAAGGCGGATGTCTTGAAAAAAGAGGCGGGACTATAAAAAATAATTTAAAATTCAAAATTTAAAATTCAAGGAAGAGGAGAGCAATGGTAAAACACGATATAAAAGATATCAAGCTGGCTAAGAAAGGCAAATTACGGATTGAATGGGCTGCTAAAGAGATGCCTGTTCTCAAAAGCATAACAGAGCGGTTCAGAAAGGAAAAACCTCTCAAAGGCATAAGGCTTGCCGCATGCCTGCATGTAACTACTGAGACTGCAACCCTTGTTGAGACGCTGAAGGCAGGCGGAGCAGAGGTATATCTGTGCGCATCCAATCCTTTAAGCACACAGGATGACGTTGCCGCATCACTCGTTAAGAACTCAGGCATTTCTGTTTTTGCTATAAAAGGAGAAGACCACAAAACTTATTACAGGCATATAATGGATGCCCTGTCTCTTAAGCCGAACATAACAATGGATGACGGAGCCGATATTGTTTCAACGCTCCATACAAAGAAAAAAGAACTGCTGAAAAACCTGTTAGGCGGGACAGAAGAGACAACCACAGGCGTTATAAGGCTTAGGGCAATGGCTGAAAAAGGGGTTTTGAAATACCCCATCATCGCTGTGAATGACGCATATACAAAATATTTGTTTGACAACCGTTACGGCACGGGACAGTCAACCATAGACGGAATAATGCGGGCTACAAACAGGCTGATTGCAGGCTCAGTATTCGTTATAGCAGGCTACGGGTGGTGCAGCAAAGGAATAGCGATGAGGGCAAAAGGCATGGGAGCAAAGATAATTATCACAGAGGTCAATCCTCTTCGCGGGCTTGAAGCTACTATGGACGGATTTGATGTTATGCCCATGAGAGATGCAGCGCGAATCGGAGACATATTCGTTACAGCTACCGGAGATATTGACGTCATATACAAAGAATGCTTTAATCTTATGAAAGACGGCGCCATTTTCTGTAATTCCGGGCATTTCAATGTTGAGATTTCAATAGATGCCCTGAGGAAAATGTCAAAGTCAAGGAGGACAATAAGGGATTTCGTTGAAGAATATACTCTCATGAACGGCAAAAGGGTGTATCTCCTCGGAGAGGGGCGGCTTATTAACCTTGCAGCGGCAGAGGGGCATCCTTCCGCTGTTATGGACATGAGCTTTGCAAACCAGGCATTGTGCGCAGAATACATGGTGAAAAACTACAGAAAGCTCGAAAGGAAAGTTTACAGTGTCCCTGAAAAAATAGATGCTGAGATAGCAAAACTAAAACTCAGATCCCTTGGAATCAGGATAGATGTGCTTACTCCTGAGCAGAAAAAATATCTTGAGAGCTGGGAGATGGGGACATGAGAAATTTAAAATTTAAAATTAAAAATTTAAAATAACACTATGCGTAAGGTTGAGATATACGACACAACGCTGAGGGATGGTTCCCAGGCAGAAGATATTGCATTTTCTGTTGAGGACAAACTCAGGATTACCGAGAAACTTGATGAACTCGGAGTGCATTACATTGAGGGAGGCTGGCCCGGCTCAAACCCGAAAGATGCAGACTACTTTAAAAAATCAAAAAAACTGAAGCTGAAAAATTCCGTAGTAGCCGCATTCGGAAGCACACACAGACCAAAACACAAAGCTAAAGATGACGCAAACATAAAGGCGCTTATTGCATCAGAAACCCCTGTAATAACCATATTCGGAAAGACATGGGATTTTCACATAAAAGAAGTCCTGAAGATAACGCCTTCAGAAAACCTTGAGATAATCCATAATTCAGTGGCTTATCTTAAAAAATACGCAGACAAGGTATTTTTTGATGCAGAACACTTCTTTGACGGATACAAGGACAATCCGTCCCTTGCATTGAAATGCCTCATCGCTGCTCAGGATGCAGGCGCAGACTTCCTCGTGCTGTGTGACACAAACGGAGGCACGATGCCTGATGAGATGCAAAGAATAGTTGCCGGCGTCATTAAAAAAACAAAAGCTCCAATCGGGATACATACGCATAATGACTCTGAATGTGCGGTGGCAAATTCAATAATCGCGGTTGAGTTAGGCGCATCGCAGGTGCAGGGGACAATAAACGGCATTGGAGAAAGATGCGGAAACGCCAACCTCTGCTCTGTAATCCCTAATCTTAATCTCAAACTCGGGATAAAATGCATTACTGACGCACAGATGAAAAGGCTCAGGGACGTTTCAAGATTCGTAAACGAGATATCAAATATGAGGCATTTCAAGCGCCAGCCGTTTGTCGGAGACAGCGCCTTCGCGCATAAGGGCGGAGTGCATGTGAGCGCTGTTATGAAAAGGCCTGAGACATACGAGCATATAAAACCCGAACTTGTGGGAAACTCGCACAGGGTCCTAATCTCGGACCTTGCAGGGAAAAGCAACATTCTCAGAAAGGCAAAGGAATTTAACATCCACATAGAGCCGGATTCTCCGCAGCTTCAGGACATATTAAACAGATTGAAGGATCTCGAACATCAGGGATTTCAGTTTGAAGGGGCAGAGGCGTCATTTGAGCTTCTTCTCAAAAAAGCGCTCGGGCTGCACAGGAAATTCTTTGACCTTATCGGGTTCAGGGTAATCGTCGAAAAAAGAAAAGAAGGCGAGATACCATTGACCGAGGCTACAATAATGGTAAGGGTCGGAGGGAAAACTGAACACACTGCCGCCACAGGCTGCGGCCCTGTGAATGCGCTTGACAATGCCCTGAGAAGCGCCCTTGATAAGTTCTATCCGGAACTAAAAAATATAAAACTTCACGATTACAAAGTAAGAGTGCTTACGGCAGGCAGGGGAACTTCCGCAAGAGTCAGAGTGCTTGCAGAATCAGGAGATGAAAAAACCAGATGGAGCACTGTCGGCGTATCGGAGAACATTATAGAGGCGTCATGGCAGGCGCTTGTTGACAGCATTGAATATAAGCTGCTGAAGGAAGAAGAAGAATAGCAATTTTCATCCTTCTCTTCTGAGAAGTTGTTTCACAGGCTTGAACCGAGATAAAAAACAGGACTTTTAAGAAAAGAACATAGTATGTTAAAATGCCATTGTCATGGAGGAAATCGGAATAGTAAAAAGCACAACAGGGGCTTTTGCGAAAGTTTCGGTTCCGAGAAAGAGCGTCTGTGAAGGATGCACAGCAGGCACATGCAAGCCTGATGAACAGTCAATGGAGATTGATGCGGTGAACAAGGCAGGCGCAAAGGCAGGGCAGAAGGTCAGGGTTGTCATAAAGTCATACACATATCTCAAGGGTTCAATCCTTGTTTACGGCATTCCTGCAATAGCTCTGATTACAGGCGCAGTTCTTGGAAAAGAAATTTTCAGTCGTCAGTTTAAAGATATAGACCCCGACATACTGTCAGCAATATTCGGTTTCGGTTTATTCCTGATTGCCTTTTTAGGCATCAAGATATGGAGCCTGACAGCAGAGAAAAAAACAGAAACAAAGCCTGTTATAGAAGAGATACTTGAATAAAATTCAACATTCAATATTTAAAATTTAAGATACCTGATTTTTGAATCTTGAATCTTGAATCTTAAATTTAATATAGGAGGAGGTTTCATGGCTAATCTTGATGTTAACAAAATCCGGAATGTCGCTGTAATTGCGCATGGAGGCGCGGGGAAAACATCCCTGACCGAGGCAATGCTTTTTAATTCAGGTTCTGTTGACAGGCTCGGCAGAATTGAAGAAGGCAACACAACGACTGACTGCGAACCTGAAGAGATATCAAGAAAGATAACCATTACATCAGCTTTCGGCTTCTGCAACTGGGACAGCCACCGCATAAACCTGATTGACACGCCGGGATTCATAAATTTTGTAGAAGACACCAGAGGAAGCCTCAAGGCTGTTGACGGAGCTGTCGTTATAGTCAGCGCCATATCAGGCGTTAAGGCAGAAACAGAGAAGGTCTGGAAATACGCCTGTGAATATGAAATCCCGAGAATAGTCTTTATAAACAAGATGGATAAAGAATCAGCCAACTTCCCCGGCGCCCTTGATGAACTTGCCCAATCTTTCGGCACAGAAGGCGTTCCGCTTCAGATACCAATAGGTTCCGGAGAAACTTTTAGCGGAATAATCAATCTCATTAACATGAAAGCGTATAAGTTTTCAGGCGGCAAGGCAGCGGCATCAGACATACCCTCTGATATGCTCTCCGAGGCTCAGGAATACAGGAAAAAGCTTGTAGAAAAGATTGCTGAATCAGAAGACGCGCTTCTTGAAAAATACCTTGAAGGCGGTGAACTGACACAGGAAGAAATTATAAGGGGGATAACAGAAGGGTCTCTGGCAAGAAGGTTTATCCCTGTTGTATGCGGCTCAGCAACAAAAAACATAGGCATCCCTCAGCTCCTGGATGCAATAATACTCTGCCTGCCTTCTCCCCATGACCTCGTAAGAATTTTCCCCATTAAAGGCAAAAATCCGAAAGACTCAAAAGACGTCCAGAGAAAGCCTGATGAAAAAGAGCCGTTCTCCGCATACGTCTTTAAAACTATAGCAGACCCTTATGCGGGAAAGCTTTCTGTATTCAGAGTCTATTCAGGCGCTCTGAAGGCTGATTCAACTGTGCTGAATGCAACAACAGGCGCAAAAGAAAGGATAGGACAGATATTCTATCTCCTCGGCAAAAAGCAGATACCGGCAAGCAGTTTAGGACCCGGCGAGATCGGAGTTGTGTCAAAACTCAAAGAGACAAACACCGGAGACACGCTCTCTGACGAGGCTCATCCCATCGTATTTGAGAAGGTGAAATTTGCAGAACCGATAATCTCCTATGCGATAGCCCCGAAAAGCAAAGGAGACGAAGATAAAGTCAGCACAGGGCTTCACAGGGTTCTTGAAGAAGACCCGACCATTAAATTCCACAGGGACGAAGAGACAAAAGAGATGATACTCTCAGGCATGGGACAGGTGCATCTTGAAGTTGCGCTTGAAAGATTGAAGAGGAAGTTCGGAGTTGAGGTTATTATGAAAACTCCGAAGATTCCATACAGGGAAACAATCAGGGCTTCATCCGATGCGCAGGGAAGGTATAAAAAACAGTCAGGCGGAAGAGGACAGTACGGAGACTGCCGGATAAAAATAGAGCCGCTGCCGAGAGGCAAGGGTTTTGAGTTTGTTGACAATATAGTCGGAGGATCAATACCGCGGCAATATATCCCTGCTGTAGAAAAAGGAATTGTAGAGGCAATGCACGAAGGGATAATTGCCGGTTATCCTATGGTGGATGTAAGGGTTACACTTTATGACGGCTCATATCATACAGTGGATTCATCAGAAATGGCGTTTAAGATTGCAGGCTCATTGGGTATAAAAAAGGCTGTTGAAAATGCAAAGCCAATACTCCTTGAACCCGTAATGAAAGTAGGGATTACAACTCCTGATGAGACCCTCGGCGCAGTCATAGGCGACCTCAATTCAAAGAGGGGCAAGGTACAGGGAGTTGAATCACAGGCGAGAAGCCAGAAAATAACATCGTTAGTCCCCATGTCTGAGATGCTGACATACGCAAACCAGCTGCACAGCCTCACATCAGGAAGAGGACTCTATTCAATGGAATTCTCGCATTACGAAGAAGTGCCTTCACATCAGGCGCAGAAGATAATCGCTGACAAGGCTGCGCAGAAGAAAGAAAAGGCTGAAGAGAAATAAGAGAAGGGGAGCATTTTCTGACATGGCAAAAGACATAAAAGACACGCTCAATCTTCCACAGACAGGGTTTCCCATGAAGGCGAACCTTACACAGAAAGAGCCTGAAATGCTCAAGTTCTGGGAAGAGAATAAGATATACGAAAAGCTGCAAAACAAAAATTCAGGAAGTAAACATTACATCCTCCATGACGGCCCTCCTTATGCCAACGGACATATCCATATCGGGCATGCGCTCAATAAGATACTCAAGGACATAATAGTAAAATTCAAATCAATGCAGGGGTTTTATTCCCCGTACATTCCGGGATGGGACTGCCACGGCCTTCCGATAGAGCTTCAGGTGGACAAAAACCTCGGAGAAAAAAAAGACAGGGTTGACATACTTGAAAAAAGAAAACTATGCAAGGAATACGCAGAAAAATTTGTGGACATTCAGCGGGAGGAATTCAAGAGGCTCGGAGTAATGGGAGACTGGGCAGAGCCGTATCTTACAATGGCGTATGGCTATGAAGGCACAATTGTCAGGGAATTTGCAGAATTTGTAAAAAAAGGCTATGCATATAAAGGCAAGAAACCTGTGCACTGGTGCCCTTCGTGCGTTACTGCATTAGCAGAGGCAGAGGTGGAATATGCTGATAAGGAGTCGCCGTCCGTATTTGTAAAGTTCGGAGTGGAGAGTTCGGAGTTTGGAGATAAGATGCCCGCATTAAAGGGCAAAAAAGTCTTTTTTGTAATATGGACAACGACTCCGTGGACACTGCCTGCAAACCTTGCCTTAGCATTCCATCCTGACATCACCTATATTGCGATTGAGTTAAATAATGAAAATAATCCCCCCCCGCCCCCCTTTAGCAAAGGGGGGATGGTCGCCTCAGGCGACTCGCCGAGGAGAGGGGGATTTTCTGATGAGGTCTATATCATTGCCGAGGGAAGACTTGATGCGCTCAAAGAGAGAATAGATTTGAACGGAAAGGTACTCGCAAAAATATCAGGGAAAGACCTTGAAGGCGTGAATGCAGAGCATCCTTTTATCCGGAGGAAATCAAGGGCTGTTCTCGGAGAATTTGTATCCCTTGAAGAAGGAACTGGAATAGTTCACATTGCTCCGGGACACGGAGAGGACGACTATGAAACAGGCTTAAAATACGGGCTTGATATTTATGCGCCTGTTGATGACAAAGGGAAATTTACGAAGGCCGTCCCTGAACTTGAAGGGCAGTTTGTATTCAAAGCAAACACTGTCATAATTGAAACCCTTAAAAATAAAAATGCGCTCATCAAGGAGGAAAAGATAACACATTCCTATCCTCATTGCTGGAGGTGCAAAAAACCTGTCATATTCCGCGCAACAGAGCAGTGGTTCATATCTGTTGAGCATAACAACCTGCGGGGAAAATGCCTTGAGGAAATAGACAGAGTCAGCTGGATTCCTAAATGGGGCAGAGACAGGATATACAACATGGTCTCAGGCAGGCCTGACTGGTGCATATCAAGACAGAGGGCATGGGGAGTGCCTATAACCCTTATCAGATGCGAAGGCTGCGGAGAATTTGTCAAAAAAGATTCGGTTCTTGAGGCAATTGCAAAGCACGTTGAAGAAAACGGGGCTGATATATGGTTCATGAAAAAAGCAGAAGAATTTCTGCCAACAGGATACAAATGCGAAAAATGCAGCGGCGCCTCTTTCTCAAAAGAGATGGACATACTTGATGTATGGTTTGATTCAGGCGTAAGCCACGCTGCTGTGATGAAAAAAAATCCGAAGCTCTCATGGCCTGCTGATATTTATCTTGAGGGAAGCGACCAGCACAGAGGATGGTTCCAGAGTTCTCTGCTTGCGTCAGTTGGAACAAGGGGGACATCTCCGTACCGAACAGTCCTTACACACGGATTTGTGATGGATGGTTCAGGCAAGAAGATGTCAAAGTCTCTCGGCAATGTTGTTGCGCCTCAGGAGGTAATAAAAGCACATGGCGCCGAGATATTGAGGCTGTGGGGCTCTGCTGAAGATTACAGGGATGATGTCAGAATATCAAAAGAAATTATAGACAGGCTTACAGAGGCATACAGAAAGATTCGGAATACCGCAAGATTTCTGCTCGGCAACCTTTATGATTTTGACGGAAAGGATTACAGCAATGACCTGCGTGGGATAGACCTGTGGGCAATGTCAAGACTACAGACTCTGACTGCAAAAATCACATCTGCATACGAGAGATTTGACTTCCATGAGGTTTATCATCTCCTGCATAACTTCTGCGTTGTGGACATGAGCTCATTTTATCTTGATATTCTCAAAGACAGGCTTTACACCTTCAAATCCGATTCAAAGGAAAGAAGGGCTGCACAGTGGGTCTTAAACAGAATACTCTTAACAATGACCGGACTTATGGCGCCGGTAATTTCTTTCACGGCAGAAGAAATATGGAGATTCATTGCCGGCAAAAAAGAAGAAAGCGTGTTTCTTTCCCCTTTCCCGAAGACAGATGAAAAATACCTTGATCCAGCGCTTGAGGAGAAATGGGCAAAACTCATAGCAATAAGAAATGAGACAAATAAGGCTCTGGAGATTAAGAGACAGAATAAGTTCATAGGCAATTCGCTTGAGGCAAAGGTTTTGCTTTATCTCCCAGAAAATGAATTTAACCTTCTTAATGCATATAAAGATTTTCTCCCGACATTGTTTATCGTTTCCGGCGCTGAGATAATCCCCCTTCACCCCCCTTTATCAAAGGGGGGTGAAGGGGGATTTGTTAAACCAGAAAGCGCTTATGAAAGCGAAGAGATAAAGGGCATGTCAGTTATTGTGGAACGGGCAAGCGGCAAAAAATGCGAGCGCTGCTGGAACTGGAGCACATCTGTCGGCACATACAGCGATGCCGCTGAATTATGCCATAGATGTTATAATGTCATTAAATGAGAAAAACAGCTTTTATCATTGTGCCCCTGCTCGTAATATTAGACCAGGCGACAAAATATCTTGCAGACAGGTTTATAAATCCATTAAATCCTGTTGAACTTCTTCCCTTTCTTCATCTCGTGAATGTGAGGAATGAAGGCGCTGCCTTCGGCATGTTCAAAAGTTTCGGGAATAACATCTTCATAATCATATCCCTCATTGCAATAGCAGTCATATTTTTTATGCTTATAAAAGGGAAGGAAGACCCTTTAGGACTTTCTCTTATCCTCGGAGGAGCAATAGGAAATTTGATAGACAGGCTCTTCAGAGGCTCTGTTGTTGATTTCATAGATGTATTTGCAGGCAGGCATCACTGGCCTGCATTCAATGTTGCCGACTCAGCGCTCACAATCGGGATTGGGCTGATTTTTCTTAATATGCTGAGAGGAAATCGGACGGCACAAATGAAAAATAAGCAGGCAGGGCTGTCTTGAGCGGCATCAGAGATTTTTCGGTAATAGTTCTTAGCGAAATGGAGCGGCCACAGCCTCGACTGTCTGAGACCGGAGGTCGAGTTTCGAGGCTGTAGCGTAATGAGCTTGGAACTGTCGAAAAATATCGTAGCAAGCGAGGGACAACCCTGTTTGCTTTAGAATAAAAATAATTGAGAACTTAAATGCATCCAATATTAATTAAAATAGGCCCGCTGACAATACACACCTACGGCGTGCTTATTGCCGCGGGTTTTATCCTCGGGCTTGCACTCGCCGTAAGACAGGCAAAGAAACAGGGAATCCCTTCAGACAAAATCGTTGACCTCGCTTTTTACATGCTCATTGCAGCGATAATAGGCTCACGGCTCTTCTTTGTGCTTGTGGAGGCAGGTCATTTCCTGAGATATCCTCTGGATATTTTCAAAATTTGGGAAGGCGGCCTTGTATTTTACGGAGGCGTTATATTCGTAATCCCCGTTGCTGTCTGGTATGCAAAAAAGAAAGGGCTTGACATCTGGAGCGCCGCTGATATTTTCGCTCCATCACTTGCAATCGGGCATGCAATAGGAAGGCTTGGATGTTTCTCAGCAGGTTGCTGTTACGGAAGCCCTGCGGAGGGACTGCCATGGGCAGTGACATTCCTTAACCCTGAATCCCTTGCAAGGATAGGCATACCATTGCACCCTACACAGCTATACGAATCAGCAGGAGAATTCATAAACTTTCTGATACTAATAACTCTGAGAAAGCGCCAGTCATTCAAAGGACAGTTGTTCTGGACTTACCTTTTAATATACTCAGTCATCAGGTTTACTGTGGAGTTTTTCAGAGGCGATGAAGTGAGAGGCTTTCTCTTTGGAAATATCTCAATATCGCAGGGAATAAGCGTTTTACTATTCCTGTCCGCTGTTGCGGCAATCCTTGTCTTCAGAAAAAAGAAGCTATAAATCTTTCCTGAATAGGACTTGAAATCATAGACCCGCCGCAGGAATACATAAGCTTTGTCAGGGTGCTGTACTAACCCCAAAAATGCATTTAAATGATGCAGATGTTGTGAAAAAATTTATTTTTCGATACCTTAGCCTACATCTCTCTGATGGTTTTTGGAATATTTCAGTGAATATAACAAATGAAGATATTTCAATAAACTCATCGAGTTAAAGTCCCGATACACATCGGGATTGAGCAATGTCTGCATCATTCGAGCTAAAGCGGAAGGTATGCCTTGGGATTTAGGTCTACTCCTGCAAAGTCCTTATTTAAAAAGTGATGATACCCCGCCGAGGCAATCATGGCAGCGTTATCCGTGCACAGATTTATGGATGGAATAAATATCACTGCTTCCCTTTCATCGCCCATTTCTTTCATTCTTTTTCTTAATTCGCTGTTTGCCGATACACCGCCTGAGAGAGTGACACGCCTTATTCCCTCTTTTTTTATCGCCCATTCAGTCTTTCTTACAAGCACATCAACCATGCACGCCTGAAATGAGGCAGCAATGTCCTTTATAAAAACAGGTTCTAGGTTCCAGGTTTCAGGTCTCAGACTACTTCTGCCTGTGGTTTGTGGTCTGTGTTCTATGTTTTGGTTTCTGACGCCTGACGCCTGACGCCTGACACCTGACTTCAAGTAATGAAGCACTGCTGTCTTCAAACCGCTGAAGCTGAAATCAAATGATTCAGGAAGATACGGTCTTGG
>JAHILQ010000090.1 GCA_018896985.1 Nitrospinota bacterium | reverse complement strand
TGTGACAAGTGCATTTTTAAGAATTTGACATAGTCTTAAGCTTTATGTTTTAATAGGTTTGCCTTTAAGGATAGCCCTGCGAGGTTAAGAAGGCAAAGGAGGCAGCGTGAGCTGCAAACATGAAAAACACATTAACCTTCCTCATCACAAGCGGGGAAGGTTTTTTTATGCCAATAAGTCTGCTTCGGAGCTTGCCTATGCCTAAGGAACTGCTTGATAAAAAAGACATAGACAGGATACTTGCGCGGATGGCGCATGAAATCCTTGAGAAGAACAAAGGGACAAAAGACCTCTGCCTTGTCGGCATACAGAGAGGCGGGGTGCATCTCGCAAAAAGGCTTGCAGGCAAGATCAAGGAGATAGAGGGCAGGGAAATTCCTGTAGGCTCTCTTGATATTGCCTTTTACAGGGATGATATTAGCATCAGGAAGAAACAGCCTGCTGTCAGAAGGACAGAGGTGCCGTGTGAGATAACGGATATGAAGGTTGTCCTTGTTGATGATGTGCTTTTTACAGGCAGGTCAATAAGGGCTGCTATGGATGCGCTTATGGATATGGGACGGCCCTCGTGCATACAGCTTGCGGTTTTAATAGACAGGGGGCACAGGGAGCTTCCGATAAAGGCTGATTTTGCAGGCAAAAATATACCAACGGCAATTGATGAGAATGTAGAGGTCAGCCTTGAAGAAGACGGGCTTGAGGATAAGGTGACAATAGAATGAAAATCCCCCTCACCCTAACCCTCTCCCGCAGGGGGAGAGGGAACTATTATACTTCCCCCGCCCTTGAGGGGAGGGGGCGAGGGGGAGGGTGGAAGAGGTATTTTTAGAATGAAACTTTCTTCAAAGGATCTGCTCGGTATTAAGGAACTCACAAAAGACGAGATAACCCTTATTCTTGATACAGCATCAGGATTTAAGGATGTGCTTAAGCGTGATATTAAGAAAGTCCCTGCACTGAGAGGAAAGACCGCTGTTAATCTCTTTTTTGAGCCCTCAACAAGGACGAGAACCTCGTTTGAACTTGCAGAAAAAAGACTGAGCCTCGATGTCTTAAACTTGTCGGTTACAACAAGCAGTGTCGTAAAGGGAGAAAGCCTTATAGATACAGCCCTCAATGTTCAGGCGCTTGGAGCTGATTTCATGGTGATAAGGCATTCATCATCAGGAGCGCCGCATCTCATCTCAAAGCACATTGACGCCACTGTTATAAACGGAGGCGACGGCATAAACGAACATCCGACACAGGCTCTGCTTGACGCATTTACAATCAAAGAAAAGATAGGAAGGATTGAAGGATTAAAGATTGCGATAGTCGGGGATATACTTCACAGCAGAGTAGCAAAGTCAAATATCTATTTGCTGACTAAATTTGGCGCAGAGGTCAGGCTTATAGGGCCTCCTACATTAGTCCCGCAGGAACTCGAAGAACTCGGCGTGAAGGTTTTCCATGATATGGACTCAGGGCTGGATGGCGCTAATGCTGTTATGGTGCTGAGGATTCAGATGGAAAGGCAGGGCAAGGGATTTTTCCCATCCACGCTTGAATATTCAAAGAACTGGGGGCTTACTTCAGAGAGATTTCGCAGGGCTGACAAGGATGCGATTGTGATGCATCCCGGACCTATGAACCGTGGGGTGGAGGTGGCTTCTGATGTTGCTGACGGGCCAAGGTCTGTGATACTTGAGCAGGTTACCAACGGGCTTGCTGTAAGAATGGCTGTAATGTATTTGCTGGCAGGAGTGAGGGAATGAAAATATTAATAAAAAATGGTCACATAATTGACCCATCGCAGGGAATAGATGGGATAGGCGATATATTAATCGAGGATGGGAAGATAATAGAGTTAAGAGTTAAGAGTTCGGAGTCTGGAGTAAAGGATAATTCAAAACTCATCCCGAACAAGTCGGGACAAAACTCAAATCCCCCCTTACCCCCCTTTGTTAAAGGGGGGCGGGGGGGGATTATTGATGCATCTGGTCTTTATATTATGCCGGGTCTTATAGACATGCATACACATCTCAGAGAGCCGGGATATGAATACAAGGAAACTATAAAGACAGGGACGACGGCAGCTGTTAAAGGCGGGTTTACAACAGTCTGCGCAATGCCTAACACAAACCCTGTCAACGATAATTCAAGCGTGACGGATTTTATTATCAGGAAGGCTATTCAGGAAGGCGCATGCACTGTCTATCCGATTGGCGCAATAACAAAGGGGCAGAAAGGCGAAGAGCTTGCAGAGATGGGCATAATGTATTCAGAGGGCTGTGTTGCTTTTTCAGATGACGGAAAACCTGTCATGAGCAGTCTTATTATGAGGAGGGCGCTTGAATATGTAAGGACATTCAATGTCCCGATAATCTCTCATTGCGAGGATATAAACCTTTCCGAAGGCGGTGTGATGAACGAAGGGCTGTTGTCATTGACCCTCGGATTAAAGGGAATACCTTCCGAAGCAGAAGAGATAATGATAGGCAGGGACATTGCGCTTGCCAAACTTGCCAATGGAAGGCTTCACATAGCTCATGTCTCAACAGAAGGCTCTGTAAGAATAATCAGAGACGCTAAGGAAAGGGGAATAGATGTAACTGCAGAGACATGCCCGCATTACTTCAGCATTACAGAGAAGACTGTTGAAGGATATAACACAAATGCAAAAGTGAATCCGCCGTTGAGGACAAAGAAAGATGCGGATGCTATTAAGCAGGGGCTGAAAGACGGCACAATTGATGTTATTGCAACAGACCATGCGCCGCATCACAGGGATGAGAAATTAAAGGAATTTGACCAGTCTCCGTCAGGCATATCAGGTCTTGAAACAGCGCTGAGCCTGAGTCTGAGACTTGTGCATGAAGGTGTTCTGACTATGCCGCAGCTTGTTGAGAAAATGGCAGTGAATCCCGCTAAGATTTTAGGGTTAAATAAAGGCGCTCTGAAAATAGGCTCTGATTCTGATATTGTTCTGATTGATGCGAATAAAGAATTCAAAGTTGAGGCAGAAAGATTTGTTTCAAAAGGCAAGAACACGCCTTTTGACGGCTGGATATTGAAGGGGATGCCGGTAATGACGATATGTAAGGGAAAGGTGTATGAGTAAAGCATTATTAGTCCTTTCTGATGGGGTTGTGTTTGAAGGCGAGGGTTTTGGCTCTGAAGGCGAAACCATTGGTGAAGTTGTGTTTAATACCTCAATGACAGGTTATCAGGAGATACTCACCGACGCCTCATACAAGGGACAGATTGTTACAATGACTTACCCCCAGATCGGAAATTACGGCATAAACGAGGAAGACATTGAATCGCAAGGCGGAATTAAGGCAGAGGGTTTTATCGTGAAAGAGGTTTGCGAGTTTCCGAGCAACTGGCGTTCTCAAATTTCGCTCATTGAGTATATGAAGAAATCAAATATCGTGGGGATTCAGGGTATTGACACAAGGGCGCTGACAAGGCATTTAAGAAATCATGGCGCACAGATGGGGATAATTTCCACTGTTGATTCAAAACCTGAAAGCCTCCTTGAGAAAGTGAGAAAGCATCCGGGCATCTCTGCATTTGACCTTGTAAAAGAAGTAACCACATCAAAGCAATACAAATGGGAAGAGGGATGCTGGAAATGGCAGCCTGCTGACGCAGAAATTCAAAACTCAAAATTCAAAACTCAAAATTCAAAAAACTCCAAACTCCAAACTCAGAACTCAAATCCCCCCTTACCCCCCTTTACTAAAGGGGGGCTGGGGGGGATTAAGGTTGTCGTCTATGACTTTGGCATAAAGTTCAATATACTGAGAAACCTTGTTGATGCAGGTTTTGATGTTACTGTTGTCCCTGCGCAGACCCCTGCCGAAAAAGTTCTTGAGATGAATTCTGACGGAATAGTTTTGAGCAACGGGCCCGGTGACCCGCAGACAGTAACTTATGCAATTGAAAGCACAAAGAAGCTGATGGGTAAGAAGCCTATATTCGGAATCTGCCTCGGACATCAGATACTTGGTCTTGCAATGGGCGGGAGAACTTATAAACTCAAATTCGGGCATCACGGCGGAAACCATCCTGTAAAGGATTTATCAACAGGCAGGGTGGAGATAACATCGCAGAATCACAATTATTGCGTTGACATAAACAGCCTTAAGGGACAGGTTAAACTCACGCATAAAAATCTTTATGACGGCACGGAAGAAGGGATGCAGCATGTTGAACTTCCGATATTTTCAGTCCAGTATCATCCTGAGGCAGGACCCGGGCCGAATGACTCAGATCACTTGTTCAAGAGATTCAGGGAGATGATAGAGAGATAAATTTGTCATTCCGCACTTGATGCGGAATCCAGAGAAAAGACAAAAGAATGGATTCCCGCTTAATGACTGCGGGAATGACGAAAAAGAGGTGTTTTCAGGACAATGAGGATAGTTAAGCTTGGGTTAAATTAAATGCCAAAAAGAACTGACATCAAAAAAATCTTATTAATCGGCTCAGGCCCTATTGTCATAGGACAGGCGTGCGAGTTTGACTATTCGGGAACTCAGGCGTGCAAGGCATTGAAGGAGGAGGGTTACAAGGTAGTTCTTGTGAATTCAAATCCCGCGACTATAATGACTGACCCTGAGATTGCTGATGCAACTTACATAGAGCCGTTAACAGCAGACATCATTGAGCTGATAATAAAGAAAGAAAGGCCTGATGCGCTTCTTCCGACGATGGGCGGACAGACCGCGCTTAACCTTGCTGTTGAGCTTGCTGAAAGCGGAGCGCTTGAAAAGTATAAGGTTGAACTCATCGGCGCAAAACTTCATGCAATAAAGAAGGCTGAGGACAGGCAGCTCTTCAAAGATGCAATGAAGAGCATAGGGCTTGAGGTTCCTGAGAGCGCGGCAGTTACGAGCATGGAGGAAGGATTTAGTATCATTGAACGCATAGGATTTCCCGCAATCCTCAGGCCTGCATTCACACTCGGAGGCACAGGCGGCGGTATTGCATATAACATGGAAGAATACACAGAGCTTCTTGACAATGGACTGAAACTGAGTCGTGTTCATCAGGTGCTTGTGGAAGAATCAGTTATCGGATGGAAGGAATATGAGCTTGAGGTGATGCGTGATATGAAGGACAATGTCGTTATCATCTGCTCCATAGAAAATTTTGATACTATGGGAGTTCATACGGGAGACTCAATCACTGTTGCTCCTGCACAGACCCTGACGGACAAGGAATACCAGAGGATGCGCGATGCATCGATAGCGATCATCAGGGAAATCGGGGTTGACACCGGCGGTTCGAATATCCAGTTTGCATTGAATCCGAAAGACGGCAGGATGTCCGTTATAGAAATGAATCCTCGAGTTTCACGGTCCTCGGCGCTTGCAAGCAAGGCAACAGGATTTCCTATAGCAAAGATTGCTGCAAAGCTTGCAGTGGGGCTTACGCTTGAAGAAATACCAAATGACATAACAAGGGAAACGCCTGCATCCTTTGAGCCTGCGATTGATTATGTTGTGACAAAGGTTCCAAGATTTGCATTTGAAAAATTTCCTGCCGCTGATCCCACGCTCACAACACAGATGAAATCTGTAGGAGAGGTGATGTCCATAGGCAGAACTTTTAAAGAATCTTTGCAGAAGGCGATAAGGAGTCTTGAGATCGAAAGCTACGGTTTTGAAGAAATGGACATAAGCACAGCAGAACTTAAAGCGAAACTCAAGATGCCTAATGCAGACAGGCTCTGGTATATTGCGCAGGCTATGAGAAACGGAATGTCTGTTAATGAAATTTATGAACTCACATGGATTGACCCGTGGTTTCTGAACAACATAAGGCAGATTGTGGA
>JAHILQ010000012.1 GCA_018896985.1 Nitrospinota bacterium | reverse complement strand
GTGTTTGACAGAAGGCCGAGTCCTTCAAGCGCGTAGTATTCGCACTGCACAGGAATAAGGACAGAATCAGCGGCTACAAGCGCATTAAGCGTCAAAAGCCCGAGAGAAGGCGGACAGTCAATAAATATGTATCGGTATTTATCGCGTATGGCAGCTATCGCATGAGAAAGAATATGCTCCCTGCCTTCGCGTCCGACAAGCTCTACCTCAACGCCGAGGAGATCTACTGTTGAAGGGATAATGCCGAGATGACCTACTGCTGTTTCCCTTATCGTATCTCTTATCTTGCACTTTTCGGAATAAAAATCATAAAGAGTCTTCTCCGTATTGTCTCTTGATATGCCAAGTCCGCTCGTAGAATTTCCCTGAGGGTCAGTGTCTATTATGAGGATATCTTTTTCTGCAAGGGCAAGAGAGGCAGCAAGATTTACAGCAGTCGTGGTCTTGCCAACACCGCCTTTCTGATTGGCTATTGCGATTATTTTACCCATAATCTGGAAGCTTTCGTATTATACCAGTTTCACTATGAGATTTTGGAGAAGAATATGGATAGTAAAAACTTTTACTTGACAAAAACATCAGGTTAGGTAAAAATTAACCAATTATGGGTAACTTACGTTTGTTTGCTGTTTTGTTCTCTATATTGTTTTTGTTTGCGCCGCTTTATGCCTCTGGGACTCCACAGGAAAAACCTGCGGACAGCCAGCAGGTAGTTCCAGAAAAGACACCTGAAAATGCAGAGCCTGTCATAAAAACTGAAGTGGAAATTAAACCCGCAGCAGCAGAACCTGAAATCGTCCCGTACAAATCAAACCCTGTGGCAGTAAAGGCGGTAGAGAAGAGTACAGCCCTCTTTACCGAGAGGATAAGGGAAAGATTTGCCATGTGGCTGAGCCGTTCAGGTAAATATCTGGAACTGATGAAAGAAATACTTAAAAACAAAAACGTCCCTGAGGATATAGTATTCCTTTCCCTGATAGAGAGCGGTTTTAATCCCTATGCGTATTCAGTTGCGAGGGCAGTGGGGCCATGGCAGTTTATTTCTGCAACCGCGAAAAGATACGGTCTTGTAATAGACTGGTGGAGAGATGAAAGAAGAGACCCGGTAAAATCAACAGCGGCAGCGGCAAATTATCTCAGTGACCTTTATGAGATGTTCGGTTCATGGAACCTTGCAATGGCTGCATACAATGCAGGCGAAGGCAGGATAATGAAGGCATTAAAACGCTCCAAGAGCGATGATTACTGGCCATTGCTGAATACCCGCCATATAAAAAGCGAGACAAAAAACTATGTCCCGAGATTTATCGCTGCAAGCACAATCGCAGCTAACCCTGAAGAATTCGGATTCATGAACATTGAATATCATCAGCCGCTGAATTACGATGAGGTCAAGGTAAACGGGCCGATTGACCTTGAGGTTGCGGCAAAGTGCGCTGATACCACGATAGAGACAATAAAAGAGTTGAACCCTGAACTCAGAAGATGGTGTACGCCTCCAGGCATGCCTGTTTATATACTCAGGATTCCATCGGGGACAAAGGAAATTTTCCAGAAAAACCTTTCTGAGATTCCTGAAAATGAAAGATTCTCTGTTGCTGCATATACCGTCAAAAAGGGTGACACCATAGAGAAGATTGCCAAAAAAGCCGGAGTAACTGTAAAGGTAGTTCTTGCGCTTAATTCAATGGAGAGAGTAAAACCCCTGCAGCCCGGAACCGAAATAAATCTCCCTCCAAAAGAAAAATTCCAGCTTGACAGAGACGACAGGTTTGAAAACAGAAAGGCATCCTATAAAAAATCAAAGAAAACCAAGACCGTAAAAACTAAGAAATCAAACAATAAAAAGGTGCTGCTTACAGCCTTGAATAAGAAAAAGACTGTTGTTAACGATTAGTTGTGTCTCCCCGCGTAAAGAAACCTCTATCCCTTCTTCCTTTCAATCCTCGCCTTTGCCTCTTCGGCAAATGGAGACTGAGGGAAGTCTTTTACAAGCTCTTCATATTTCTTCTTTGCCTCTTCTGCCTTGCCCTGAGCCTCAAGTATCTTGCCTGATTCTATAAGAGCAAGGTCTTTGTATGTTCCTGTCTTATAATTGTAAAGCACGGCAAAAGATTTAAGGGCTTCTTCGGCGCTGCCTTTTTTCAGGCTGATCATCGCCATTTTATAATATGAAAGCGGGACAAACTTCTCATCATCAGGGAATTTCCGGTTCAAATCCTTCAGCGCATTTAATGATTCTTCGTATTTACCAAGTTCATAATTGCAGTTCGCAATATAATACAGGGATACAGGTGATTTTCTTACGTCGTATGCCTTCCTGAATATCTCCGCTGCTTTTTTATACCGCTCCTCGCTTGCAACAGGCTGTTTCTGATAAAGCCCGTAGTATATTTTGTATGCTTCATATTCAAGCTTCTGAGCTTTGTTTTTCTGGGTATTGCTGTAGAGAAAAAAGCCTCCGATTGCAATAACTGATAAAACAACAGCAGCAACTGCAGTTATAAAGAAACGTTTTCTCTCATCAACTGATTTTTTCAGTCTTGAAAGAGTTCCGCTTGCATCTGACCCGAATGTTGTTTTCTTTACGATCTTTTTCTTTATCGGTTTTGGCATTAATCCCTCCTGAGAGCCTTTTCAACAAGAGACCTGGAATTCTCAAAAACAGATTCTATACGGTTTTCGTCTATCCCTGCAGAAAGCAGTATCTTCTTCGCAGTCTCATAGGTTATTAAATCAGCAGGGCTGTGAGCGTCTGTATTTATTACAAGGTGAACACCGAATTTTATTGCCTCTTTTGCAACATGCCCGTTTGAGATCGAATGCCCTTTCCTTGATGTAATCTCAAGAGCGACACCTTTCTCTTTTGCAAGGAGCAGGTCTTCTGTTGAGATAATGCCGGGATGCGAAACTATGTCAGCGCCTGCTTCTATTGCCGCCCTGTTTGTCCCCTCTGCCACGGGTTCTGCTATTGTCTCTCCGTGAACAATAACTATCTTTGCGCCAAGCTGTCTTGCCTCTTTAACCATGGAAGGAATCAGCGCAGGCGGAACATGTGTAATTTCAGCGCCGGGGATTGCTATGATTGAGATAAACTCTTTTAAAGCTTTAAGCGCCTTTACAACCCTTGGTATCACAATATCAATATTTGACTGGTCAACATGGTCTGTAATGGCAATAGCCTTGTAACCCATTACAGATGCCCTTTGTATCAATTCAGCAGGCAATAGTTCTCCGTCGCTGAACAAACTATGTGTATGCAGATCAATCATAACTGAGACAATATGATACTATATCATGCCTGCCCGTGCAAGAGTAATAACAATAACCTCTTTTGCGCCGGCGCTCATTAATGTCTTCGAACACTCTCTTGCTGTTGCGCCTGTTGTCATTACATCATCAAGAAGAAGCAGTCTCAGTTTGTTTATTTTTCCGCTGGTTTTAAATGCGCCTTTGAGATTTTTCATCCTCTCTTTAGCGCTTAAGCCTACCTGCGGAAGAGTGTCCTTTCTTTTTAAGAGCATATCCATATAAAGAGGCGTCTTTAATTTTTTTGAGATTACTTTTGCCATGAGAAGCGCCTGGTTAAACCCGCTTTCTCTGAGAGCGCTTTTGCTGAGAGGAACAGGGATTATGCCGTCGCATTCAGGCATTTCAAGATTCAGAAACAATTTTCCCATAGGATTAGCAAGCCTTCTCAGCCCTGAAAATTTCATCAGATTAATTGCCTCTGCCAGCGCATCGGAGTAAATGCCATAATTTAGAACCATGGAAAATGAAGGTGCGTTTGTGAGACATTCCTTGCAGACAGTGGAATACACCGACACCAACGGAACAGCGCATATCCGGCATGAAGGCCCTGAATAACGCTTAATCCCGCTCCAGCAATTTGTGCATATCGGTGAATGCTGATGACTGTCAGAGAGGTTACTGCACAAAGGGCATATTGAAGGATAGATTGAGTTCAGCAGCTGTGAGGCTACAGCATATCCTCTGTTCTTAAGAGTGTCCCACACTTGCCGCACCTCGGGTTTAATGAAAGTTTTTTGCTAGCCACTTTATTCTTAACACTACAATCCAAGCAGGTTATTATCAGGTATTCAGGCAGCTGGGATGCGCTGAAACTTTCCTGTGATCCAGATTGTCTTTTTGACATCAGAATATTTCTCCGCGCATAATAAGTTCATCCCTTTTCTGGCCTGAAGAGATGATCCGGACTTTAACATTAAGCATACGCTCTATCTCTTTGATATATGCCTGCGCTGCTGATGGAAGTTTCTCAAAACTCTTTACTCCGCCTGTATTTTCCTTCCAACCGCTAACCTCTTCATAAACAGATTCGCACTTTTCCAGTATGTTCAGTTCCTTCGGGAATTCTTCATAGAGCCTGCCTTCACACCTGTACGCAGTGCATATCTTAATCTTCTCAAGACCGTCAAGTATATCAAGCTTTGTCAGCACAATCCCGCTGAACCCGTTTATCCTCGCAGCATATCGTAACGCCACCATGTCAAGCCAGCCGCATCTCCTCGGCCTTCCCGTAGTGGCTCCGTATTCGCCGCCCTTTTCTCTTATCTTCTCTCCGAGGGAGTCTTTTATCTCTGTGGGGAACGGACCTTCACCCACTCTTGTAGTGTAAGCCTTAACAATACCGATAACGCTGGAAATCTTTGTTGGGCTGACACCAAGCCCTGTGCATGCTCCTCCTGCAGCAGCGCTCGAGGATGTGACATACGGGTATGTGCCGTGGTCAACATCAAGGAGTGTGCCCTGCGCGCCTTCAAATAGCAGGTTTTTATTTTCATCAATCATCCTGTTGACGATTACATCAGTGTCAGTAATGTGTCCTGAAAGCCTCTCTGCGTATCTCATGTATTCGCTGTAAATAGCATCTAAATCAAATGCAGGGGCATTATAGAGAGCCTTAAGGAGGTGGTTAATGCCTACAAGATTGTTTTTAAGTTTTTCCTTGAATACATCAGGATAAAGCAATTCGCCTGCCCTTATTCCTGTCCTTGCTGTCTTGTCAACATAGGCAGGCCCTATTCCTTTGCCTGTTGTCCCGATTTTTTTTGAGCCCTTAAGCCTTTCCTGCTCTCTCTCAATTGCAGCATGATACGGCATTATCAGGTGGGCGCTTCTGCTCAAAAAAAGATTTTCCCCTGCTTCAATCCCGCGTTTTATCAACCCGTCCATTTCTTCAATCAGGGACTTCGGGTCAACAACAACTCCGTTGCCGATTATGCAGGCCTTCCCATTATGAAGAATTCCGGAAGGGATGATATGAAGAACAAATTTTTCATTGTTTATTACAACGGTGTGCCCTGCATTATGGCCTCCCTGATACCGGGCAACGGCGTCGGCTTTTTCCGTGAGCACATCAACAATCTTTCCCTTGCCTTCATCGCCCCATTGGGCGCCAACTATCACTACAACAGACATTTTATCCTCTTTTAATCCCCCCCATCCCCCCCTTTAGTAAAGGGGGGCGAGAGGGGATTATATTTTCTCCTTAATCTTAAAATAAGTTTATATGCAATTGCTTCTATAGCATAGGCTACAGGTTCAGCACCTTTACAGAAAGGATATTTGGCATCTTTCTTATCTCATCAAGGTGACGAGATGTTACAGGAGAATCAATGCTAATGACAGATATTGCCGTGCCTCCGACGCTCTCCCTTCCAAAATGCATACGGGCTATATTGATATTGTTCTTGCCAAAGAATGAACCCAGATTCCCGATTACTCCCGGCTTATCCACATTATATATAAGCAGCATTATCCCTTCAGGCACTATCTCCACTGCAAAGTTATCTATCTGCACAATCCTCGGGTCTTTCTTGCTGAACAATGTGCCTGCGAAATACCTCTCCTTATCTTTTGCCTTTATTCTTAAGGCAAGCATGCTCTGGTAATCGCCTGCCCAAGCGCTCTTCGTCTCCTTGACCTCTATGCCGCGCTCCTTGGCAATAAAAGGAGCATTAACGAAATTCACTGTCTCTTCCAGTATAGGCGTGAGTAGTCCTTTTAATGCCGCTATTGTAACAGGAGCAGTATTAAGCTCCGAAACATCTCCCATATATTCTATCGTAACTTCGGTAATGCCGCCCTCAAACACCTGCGCGGCAAAACTCCCGAGTTTCTCAGCAAGATTCAGATAGGGCTGAAGCCTTGCCACCTGATCCGCAGGGATAGAAGGGAAATTCACAGCGTTTCTTATTGTGCCGCGCACAAGGTAGTCTGCAATCTGTTCCGCAACTGCAATTGCAACATTTTCCTGAGCCTCTTCTGTAGCTGCGCCAAGATGCGGCGTGCATATTACATTATCAAGCCCTATCAGTGAAAAATCCTCAGGAGGCTCTTTTTCAAAGACATCAAGCGCAGCGCCTGCAACCCTGCCGCTTTTCAACGCCTCATACAGATCCTTCTCGTTTATTATTCCTCCCCTTGCGCAGTTGATAATCCTGACCCCATTTTTCATTTTCCTGATGGTTTCTGAATTTATGAGGTTCCTTGTTTCAGGGGTCAGAGGCGTATGTATTGTAATGAAATCAGACCTGCTGAAAAGTTCATCAAGCGGAACCTTTTCTACTCCAAGCGCCTTTGCCCTGTCATCGCTGAGAAACGGGTCATACGCTACCACAACCATCTCAAGCCCCTGTGCCTTTTTAGCAACCTGATTGCCGATGCTGCCGAGGCCTATAATGCCGAGAGTTTTGTTGAAGAGTTCAACCCCCATAAATCTTTTCTTTTCCCATTTCCCTGTCTTCATAGAAGCAGTTGCCTGTGGAACCATTCTCGCAAGTGAAAACAAAAGGGCAATTGTATGCTCTGCTGTTGTAATCGTATTGCCTCCCGGCGTATTCATTACAACAATCCCTTTTTTTGACGCAACAGCTTTGTCCACATTATCAAGACCCGAACCAGCCCTGCCTATTACCTTAAGATTTTTTGCAGCCTCAATAATATCTGCTGTGACCCTTGTAGCGCTCCTGATAACAAGACCGTGATATTCACCTATGCATGCCTTGAGTTCCTCAGGTTTCATGCCTGTTTTAACATCAACATCAAGACCTGCCTTCTTAAGTATTTCAACTCCTTTATCCGAGATCTTGTCGCTTACCAGAACCTTCATCTTCCCTCCACAAATTTATAGCCTTTTAAACTCTTAAGGATAACACAGCAGTAAAAACCTTGACAAGGGCAAGATTCTGTGAGCTTTAGACGCTAAATAAGATTCCTGACATTTTCTATATTAAATCTCTCAGAGTCTAAAACACTGTGGACAAATCTGAATATCATCTTGCGCTGTTTAGGTGTCACTTCGGGATAGAACACAGGATTTGCAACAACAGCGCCCCTGAACGCAAAAAACGGCGCAAGCATTTCATAAATCTCATCGTCTCCAGATAATCTCACATATTCATTAAAAAATAATTTGAGCCCTTCAAGATACGGTCCGACAATGTCATTATGCTTTTTGATGGAGAAGAATATATAGTTTATTGCGAGGGCTGTAACATCATCAGCAGGCTCTCCCCACGGCCCGCGGCTCCTGTCAAGCAGAATAAAGTCAAGTTCGGAGTTTATTGTCCGAAGTTTTGAATTTTGAATTTTGAATTTTGAATTTTCAGTTCTAAACCATATATTCCCTGGATGGAAGTCTCCGTGAATATGGGAAAGCCTCTTATATTTAGGCTTTAACTTATAAATCCAGTCCACTGATTTTTTGATTATGCCGGACATCTCATTATAAGAAAGCGACCCATCAGGATATGTATCAAAAACACCCATAAGGCACTCGCCGTGACCGACTGTATCTCTCAACTTCCTCCAGTAAAGTGTCTTTGACTCTTTTTTTGTTGAATGAATCTCAGCAAGATAAGATGCCATTGCCTTTATCTTTTCAATATCAGAGGTATCAAGCTTTTTCTTGCCTGCAAATTCATTAAGGTCATTGAAATAATGCCTGCCTTCAGCCTTCTCCATAAGAAGATAATATTCTTTGCCGCCGCCGATAGATTTTATTGAACCGTTTTTCAATTCAGCGAGAACATCAACAGCCCTTACATGCTTTGGAAGATTTTTGTATTCATCAAGGTCAAGAAGGAATATGCCAGCCCTGTCAGAAGGATAGTCATGCCCGAAATCTTCAGGTACGAGGGTTTTTACGACATAAGATTCAGCCCCTTTCTTTTTTTTGATTTCTATGAGAAAGCCAGCGCCATGAACACCGGAACCGAGCTTTCTGATTTTTATCTGCGTAACACCCCTGAATTTCTTCTTAAGGTAGGTCTTTAATGCCTTTTCGTTAAGCATGGCTATTTCAAAAGATTATTTATCATTGGTTCGTTAACAGTAAGAGACATCAGCTTTGCTTTCTACGAGTATCTCCTTACAAACTCATCTACGGTAATTATTTCAATTCCCCCATAACTTTTAAGCTTCAGCAGGTGTGAGTCACCGCTCACAATAAGCCTTGCATTTCCGTCTATCGCAAGATTTATAAATACATTATCCGAAGGGTCATCATTTATAGGATGGTCTTTTGAAATTACATCAATATTCTTTCCCACGCTTTCGAGGTCTAAAACCACACGATATATTTCAACGGCATCAAGCCCGAACTTCTTTGATAAAACCCTGACAAGCTCATCTATTGTTTTTTTGCAGGTCAACAGTCTTAACTTTGCAGATTTGACAAGCTTTAATGCCTGACGGGGTTTTCCCTTCCACAAGTATCCAGATATCAGGACATTCGTGTCAAAGATAAGTGTTTCTTTCACCTGCTCTTCCTAACCTCACGAACTATTCTTTCAACCTCTTTCATGCTCATTGGAGCAATCTTTTTACTCTTGGCTACCTCATCCATGTAGCCAAAAATATCTTCCCACTCCTTTGCGGGAAACACAATAACCTCAACCTTGCTTCCGGGTTTAAAAGGGAGCGGTCTGACGGTTACGCTCTTATCTCTCTCGACTTCGATAAGTTTTTTTACGGCTTTCATATATTGCCTCCTTTAATTGTCTTGTCTATATCTTACCAGTATCCGAGCCGAGATTTCAGGAAGATGTTAAAGGCATAAACGAAAGCCCGACCCCAATGACAATGACCTTTACCCCAATGACCTCACTTTTTATCAAAATTCTCGAAATCACTATATAGCCGTGCTCCAGCCTTATTCTTAATTCTTCCGAGCATTGTATTTGCTATGCGTCTCTGTAAGAAATTTACGGCATCTTCAAATAAATTAAGAGGGGTGTCTTTTACTTGATACTTCAACTCTCCCTCATAGGCTCTCCGAATCAGAAAATACTTCATCTCCTGCCCTTTGCTTTCACACTCCCATTTTTTGAATTCATTGTATCTTTTTACAAGATATTCCAAGTATCCTATTTTTCTGACATCCTCAGATACAGACCCAGGAATAATAGGCTTTGTTAAACGTTTCTTACCTGTATGAACGTTAATCCGAACATCGCCCCCGATATGCACATTTTCTCCTACTACATTAGCAACACCTTTTACATTAATTTTCGATCTGGTAGAACTTTTAGGTGACACTATGTTGGCTTTCTTCTTAATGTCATATAACATTGCCTTACTTATTTCACCACGATCAGCTTTAGCGTGACAGTTAGCACAGAGGACTATCATCGTAGATGGATGATGCATAGGATTTGTGGCATACTGTTCAATGTGATGAATGGTAAGAGTGGTAACATCAATCTGCCCACACACAGGACAACGGCTACCCACTTCCTGAAATAGCAGTTTCTCAATTTTCTTAGGGATAGAATTACGTTTACTCATAGTTTTCTTCTCACGATAATCTTATCAATCTTGGAACCTCGCTTGCCTTGCTGCATCAAAGGCTTCTCTTAATTCAGAAAACAGCGTAGGATAACGGTCAGAACATCCCCTACAATTTGGGGCAGCATTGGGATGTCCTAATGTAATACTCCATTCGGGGTCTTCTGTTTCTGCATCAAACTTAGCTGACACATAAATGTTTGAGCATCTTCTACATTGAGTGAATTCTCCCTCTCCGTCAAGAGACCAAATATTCTCATCGGGATGATAGAGAATTATGTTGTACTCAGTTGGGTACGGATTTCCATAGATTAGCAAGACGGTCTTATTCGTGGCTTTCTGAAGCAGTTGGCATTTTCTCTTTTCCTCCTCAGAAGGCTTATCCCCTTTTATCTCGACAAAGGCATTCCAGTCGGGAATCCAAAAGTCAGGGAGATACCAAGCACCTTCTAAGTCATATTGAGTTCCTTCTGTATCTCAATGGTCTTTTGAATTGCTGTTACAATCCTGCAATAGGTCTGAATCTCATCAAGGGTTAGTATCCGTTCCTTCCTGTCCTTAAGCCATTTATCACAAACCTGATAACCTCCGATTTGATAACCCCATACCGCCCCTGAAATACCTTCAAAGTATTGCTCTTTGTTGATATATACACGCCCTGCATTATCATCATATTTCGGTTTTTCTACCCTGTTACCTCCCTCAACCTGAAACCGTGCTATCGGTGAATCAAGCTCCTGTGATTTTAGCAGGTGAAGATTAACAAGCCTGTTTCCGTGTTCAGACATATTCTTGAACAGCTTATAGTCCTTAGTAAACGGCACCCTCGGAAAGTCTATCTTCAGAAACTCTGCGTATTTTGTCCTGTATGTTTCGGAATAAAGGACGGCATAGATGTAATAGAAGATTTCTTCAGGAGATGGGGATTTCTTGAATTGCCTTGACATGAGATCAACAAATGCCGGTGTGAAGTTGGGTTTTCTGACAAAATAATCTGCCCCCGGCTCAAAAAGCATCATAAGTCCTTTCATAGAACCTTTTTTTATTTTCTTCGTCTTTTGATAAAGATAAAGAGGGAAAACGTAACCTGTTTCCTTGCCTTTATTTGAAACAAAACACATATCAGCAACATTAGTAGAAACTAAGGCGTGGCAAAATCTTTCACTAGATAATTGTCGTGTAGTCATTAATCCTAAATTATTTTCAAAAAAGTTCCTCATCAAATCCCATCTGTCGCATCCCCTATCTATCAGATTCTGCAGGTAGCAAATTTTTCTATTGTCAAAAGGACGGTAAGAATATGGTCTGACAAGTTTTTTCCATTCAATGTCTTTAATTGATTCTCGTGCAGTTTTTAACTTCCAATCCCTTGTATCTTTTAAGTCCAGAGATTGAGCAACAAGATCATCAGGCAAGTTGCTTGTAAATGTCCTCATTCTCTGTTTGATTTCTTCTTCAGTAAAACCAATAATAAAATGGTCTCTATGGGTTTTTACTCCACTTGAAGATTGGATGAATATATCTCGAATAGATAGAAATTTATCGTACTTGGCCTGTAATGAAAAATCCTTCTCTACAAAAAAGCAATATGGCTCTGACGGCTTTAATTCTTTCCATTCTGTTGTATGGGTATCAGCTTCATTCAAATAGTTGTATTTGCTTTCTCTCGACCCGTACACATCCTGATAAAAGATCCTACAGGCTTTTCCTTTTTTCTCTTTCTTGATGAACAAGACAATGGAGACACCCTGCTGAATATCAAAGACATTTTCATCTTTGCTTCCATCAGGACACTTTTCACCGATACGGCTACTCCCATGAAGATTCAAAACATATATCTCATTAAAACTGTCAAGCAATCTCTTTCTCATTCCTCTATGGATTAACCCGGATAGGTAAGAATTATTTGTTATCATTCCGATAATACCTTTGCCGTCTTGGTCAATCTTCCAATGTGCGAACCGGATAAATTTTATGTAGTCATCTGATAAAGGTTGAATATTCTTTTCATCTCGGACATCTTCTTTGTAGACCTTCATTTCCTTTTCAATAAAATCTGACTTATTGATAGAACTTACCGAATATGGCGGATTACCCAAAATCACCAATATAGGCTGTTCTTTCTTAACCTTTCCTGCCAAATGGCTTTCTTCAGACAGGGAAGCCATTCCGGGTAGTTCTGTCTGTGCAAGTTCTTCCATTTCAAGCGTATTAGTGAGGTAAAGCTTTACCCTGTCATCACTCTTCAACCTGTAACCTAATTCTTCCAGAAGGAAAGACATCTTCAGATGCCCGACAGCATAGGGAGCCATCATCAACTCGAAGGCGTAGAAGTTTCTCAGGATGTGCTCCTTTATGAAATTCTCCTTCCCGCCCTCTCCGTATTTCGATACAAACTCATCAACTGCAAGTTTAGCTGTCTCTGCTAAAAAGGTTAGCGTTCCTGCTGCTGGGTCTAATACGGTAACGTTCTTATCTGCAAATCCATCAGGTTTATTGAACTGCTCTTTCAGGATGTTATGCAGGGAACGGACTATATAGGAAACAACAGGTTCCGGAGTGTAATATACGCCCCTCATCTCCCTTGTTTTTGGGTCATACTCTGAAAGGAATGTTTCATAAAAATGTATGATAGGGTCTTTGCCCTTGCCCTCATGGAAGTATTGATGAAGTATCTTGTTTATATCGGTGACAGACAGAATTTCTGAAATATCATCAATAATCCATTCCATCTGTTGAGGGAGGGAGCCTAAAGAAACAAACTGAAATACATCTCTCAGGATGCCGATTGTTTGAGGGATATTATCATAGGCAAGTTTCCTGTTAAAGCCATTCTCTGAACGGGTACGGGCTGCAAAAAGACCGTAAGTAATAGTCTGTGCGTAAAGGTCTGAGAATTCATCTTCACTAAGGCTGCTGATAAGATAATCCTTAAAAGCCTTGTAAAATCCCCTAATAAATCCCTTGCCTATATCTTCTTCCCTCAACTCCTGAGCTATGACCTCATCTTTTAAAAAGCGTGTCCTTTTGGCAAGTTCAATAGCAAGGTTTTTTGCGTCATATACCTTCGGTATTGAAAAGGAAAAGAACTTCTCAAACAATTGCAGGAATTCAGGCTCCTTCTCAACAGGCGGAGTAGTTTTCAGCTTATGTACTACATACGGCCTTCCGATAAGGACTTTGTCAGTCCTGACACCGTTACGGTAAAGCCTGAACTCAAAGAAATTGGTAAGTATCAGGTTAGGGAAGGTATGCAGGTATCTCTTTAACTGTTCTGTGTCCTCTATCCTGTCAAGATTTTCAATCGTAGTGTCTTTGGCCTCTATATATCCCGTGATATGCTCTTTACCGTCCCACACTCTGAAATCCGGGTTTCCTGCCTCGGTCTTCTTGGGCAGAATGGTTATATGAACCTTTTTCTTCCCGACTGAACTGCAATAGTCATCAAGAAGGGATTTCAGGACAGGATAATAGCTTTCTTCCCTTGCATCCCCGTGTTTGCTGGTTTCGGCTATCTGCTTTAAATAGGCTTTAAGCATCACTCAGCCCTTCGCTATCTTTCGGTGCCTTGTTAGTTCTCATTCATCTCTCTTTCTTCGGCCAAAACACCCCAAGTATCACCCATGAGCCGCATTAATCCTGCCCTGTTATTTTTTGCCTTTTGATTCTAACAGTTTAAGCTCCATTTCAATCATTCTTTTTTCGCGCTCAAGTTCCTCTTTCAGTTCTTTCTCGGTAGGCAGGTAGAGCTTGTATTTTGAGGCAAAGAGACGCTTGCTTTCGCTGAGATGTTGAAGCCTCTCAATAATCTTTAAATCCCTTGCCTCGTTGGTTTTGGACATATTCACTCGTTTCCTTTTTCTCTCGTGAATCCGATTTTTCGCTTCTTAGGTTCAGGCGGAGCCATAAGCTGCGGATTTGCACGACGCAGGCCGCCCCAACTTGAAGTCACAATTTGTGATTTCAAGTTTTCAAACTCAACCTCATTTAATTGGAACATAAAGTCAGACGGAAATCGGTCAATATTCCTTTTAACCGCCTGCACTAAAACTCTCGGCTCAACCTCATAAAGTTCCGCAAGATCAGTGCTTAACATCACTTTGTGTCCGCAAATCATATAGATTTTCCCTTCTATCACTTCTTGTTGAATTGCAATTTCCATTTTTATCTCCCCTGAGAGTTAAGCTCTGTTATCCTCAAAACATCTTTTGCTACTCAAGGCTTAAATCATACTCCTGTCTGTTTTACAATTTTACCAATCTCCAAAATTACTCCTGTACCTTTGAATGAAATCATCATAACTAAAATAATGCTCCTGAGTTCCGTATTTCTCTATGGCATATACCGCCGCAACAGCGCCCATTTTAGCTCCTGTTTCAAGGCCTTTCCCCATTGCAATCCCCTTAAGCAAACCTGCCCTGAATGCATCGCCTGCGCCTGTAGGGTCAACAACATCACTCACCTTCGCAGGAGGGATTTGGATATCGGACTCGCCTGTGCTGATTAAAGAGCCTTTCTCTCCCAGTGTTGTGATAATAGTTTTTGTCAGGCGCAAAAGTTCCTTTTTATTCATTCCTGTCATCTTCATTACCATCTCAAGCTCATAATCATTGGAGACAAGCATCGTTGAACCTTCAATCCATTCTCTCAGTGATTCCTTTTCCCATGCAGTCAGAGACTGCCCTGGGTCGCAGATATATCTGATGCCTTCTTTCTTGCATGCCCTTGCATAATCAGCCATGTCCTGAAGGTTTCCGGGTGCGATGAGTGCAATTGAATCGCGAGGAGCAGCGCTGTTGAATCTATAGCCTGACGGATATTTCATTGCGCCGGGATTAAACCCTGTTATCTGGTTGTCTGCCCTGTCAGTTGTTATGTAAGCGCCCGCAGTAAACTCATTCTCTATAATCTTTATGCCTTCAACCGAAATACCGCTTTTCTTAAGCCAGTCAAAATAATTTGCATAGTCCTTGCCTATTGTTGCAAGTATAACCGGTTTTTCATTGAGAAGACTCAGCGAATAGGCAACATTCCCTGCCGTGCCGCCGAACTTTTCTATCATCCCGTTAACCGTAAAGCACACATTCAATATGTGTATCTTGTCAGGCAGGATGTGGTCTGAAAATCTCCCCGGGAAATCCATAATCCTGTCATAAGCCATTGAGCCTGAGATGTAAATACTCATTTTATCCCTCTATCCAGCTTGATTTTTCAGCGATTCAATAACCTTTTCCGCAATCTTTTTATTAAACCCCCTTATCCCTGCAATATCATCAAGGCTTGCATTTCTTATACCTTCTATACTACCAAAATGCCTTAAAAGAGCAAGCCTCCTTTTTTCTCCTATGCCCGGAATTTTCTTGAGCGGGGATTCCATGAGCCTTTTATCCCTCAATTTTCTGTGGAAACTTACAGCGAATCTGTGCGCCTCGTCCCTTATTTTTTTAAGGAGCAGTGATGGTGGGGTTCTATCCTCAAGGTCAACGGGCTTATCAAGAGATAAAGCAAATGCCCTGTCAGGTTTTTTTGCTATTGAGATTATTGCTGTGCTTTTAACGCCGGATTCGTCAAATGCCTTTTTTGCAGCCTCAAGCTGTCCTCTGCCGCCGTCAATTATTACGAGTGACGGAAGCTTTTCACCGAGATTTTTTATAGCCCTTCCTGTTATCTCTTCAATCATTGCGTAATCATCCATGCCTTCGACTGTCTTGATTTTCATATGCCTGTACATATCCTTTTTGAACCCGCCTTCTTCCCAGTATACAAATGCGCCTACTGATTCGCTTCCTGATATTGTTGATACATCAAGTGCGCCGATGCTGCGAGGGACATTTTTAAGAACAAGTCTTTCTTTCAATGTTTTCAGAATCTCTTTGATGCCTGTCTTTTCTCTGCTCTTAAATATAATCCTTGCGTTCTCCTCCGCCATTTTGAGGAGTTCAAGCTTCTTCCCTTCAGCTCGTAGAGTCGAGTCTACGACCGGCATTGTAATCTTTACTCTCCTGCCTTTTTTATCTTTAAGCCACGCGGTCAGAGTCTTCATCTCATCAGGACGCTGCCTGAGCACAATCTCATCAGGAGGAATTATTTCTTTTGCATAAAACTGCTCTATGAAATTGTGAAAAAGTTCGCCTCTCGGAATTCCTGCTGTCTCCTTCAGGTGAAAATCCTTTGTCCCTATCATAACCCCGTTCCTTATGAAAAAAATCAGCGCTACAGTCTCTTTGCCCTCTCCATAAAAACCTATAACATCAATATCCCCGAGTTCAGGCGCTACGACCTTCTGTGATTCCCATATATGCCTCAGATTATTTATGCTGTCCCGTATCTTTGCAGCGTCTTCAAATCTTAATTCCTCCGAGAACCTCTCCATCCTCTTTTCAAGCTCATCAAGAAGCTCTTTTTTCTCGCCCTGAAGAAAAAGCTTCACATCCTCTACAATCCTCATATACTCTTTCTTGCTTACAAGCCCGCCGCATGGCGCCGGGCATTTTCCCATCTGGCGCTGGATGCACGGCCGCATTGGTCTGTCGAGGGAATATTTGCATGGCCTAATCGGGAAATTCCTCCTTATGAATGCAACAGCCTCCCACATGCTACGTGCAGGGACATAAGGCCCGAAATAGAGCGCTCCGTCCTTTTTAATCCTTCTCACAACTTCAAGCCTTGGCCATTCCTCATTAACTGTGAGTTTCAGATAGGGGTAGTTCTTGTCATCCCTCAATATTATGTTAAAGCGGGGTTTGTACTGCTTTATCATATTTGCTTCAAGTACAAGCGCCTCAAGTTCGTTATTCGTCACAACATAGGAAATGTCCTTTACATTTCTCATCATTGATGTTTTTCTTGCATCTCGTAGAGTCGAGTCTACGACAAGTTCAGCAGACTTCTGGAAATAACTTCGCAGACGATTCCTCAGATTTTTTGCCTTGCCGACATAAAGGACATCCTCTTTAGCGCCTTTGAGCAGATAGACTCCGGGTCTTGGAGGGATAAGCGAGAGTTTCGAAATCATAATAAATACTAACTATGGATAGTATGACACGTCAAGAACGGAAGAGACTGGATGAATGCTCCTGATACTATCTGAGCATATAAAACAGCATCAGGTTTATCACATAAACTAACAATATCCCTATTGAATCCCACGCAAGCAATAGTGTCTTTTTCTCAACTCGGTATGTCAAACCAATAATCGCAATAGCTGTCATCAATATAG
>JAHILQ010000299.1 GCA_018896985.1 Nitrospinota bacterium | reverse complement strand
AACCTCCTTCCCATCCGGTGGAATAATGAAAATTCCAGAGGCGGAAGTTTGGGATTTTGGGGCGGGCGCGTTTTGAATAATTTCCTTTATTTTTAATTCATGTGTTTTTAATGTAGTCCACATAAAAGGTATTGCTATAATACAAAAACATACTAGCGACAATAGCCACTTTTGCCCTTTTGACATATAATTTACCCCCTTTTCATACTTAGAACTTCGCCTATTCCTCGTCCAAGTCCATCAAGTCCTTGAACATCATGAATCTCTTTTTTAACTTTATCTCTTTCTGTTTGAACAATATCGCGAGCTTCTTGGCGGGTATAATTCCATGGCGAACTCATTAATTTACTAATACTAGATCCAACATGTTTTAACTCTACCTCTTCCGCTTCTTGGTCTCTTTCTTCTTTTAATTTTTTTTCAGCCGATTCCCATAATAAACTGCCTTTTTGAATGGCAATATCTCCAATATTTAGCCGTTTAAGAGTTATTCCTAATTGTGGAATAACTTGCTTTCCGTTTCCTCTTTGGATTTCTTTGATTTGCTCTCGTCTTTTATTAACTGTTTCTTTGATTTTTTCTTCATTTTCTTCTTTAAGTATTTCTTTGACGCGTTTCCATTCTTTTATCCAAATTTTTTCTTCGCTTTCGGTCGGTGGTATTTGAGGTTCATTAAAATACTTAAAAAGAATGGTTGTTGGAACGCGAGAAGGAATTTTTTCCATTTCTGCTCCGGCTACTGCTTTAATAAGTATTTCTACTGCGTCTTCGCGAGCGCCAAGCGCTTCTTTGAAGGTTTGAGGTCCCTCTTGATGATTCATCGCCCAACCCCTAACTCTTTCTCTGACAATATCAGCAAGAATATTATTAACGCCCTCTTTGCCTCCACAGTTGAGGTATTCTATAAGATGTTCTTTATGAGGAGTCCAAGTTAAGCTGATGGGAATTTCCAATACAGCTAAATCAGGCGTTCTGACTATTTCGGCTGGCAAGTCGTGATTTTGTTTTGTGACATCTACGATGATTACATCATAGAGAAATGGGAAGAATGGAGCCAAAAATCTCCAACCTTCTTTTTTGGTTTTGCCTTTTAATCGTTTTCCCCAAAAAGTGACAACGCCTAAACTAGGCGGTTCAGCTGGAATTTTTTTGAGGCACAGGACTAATCCTAAGCCACCTAATCCCAAAGGAATACATCCCCAAATGTTAATAAAAACAAGCCACAATACTCCTATTCCCATTAATCCAAAAATAATTATTGGTATCATTTTAATTCCCCCCTTTTCTGTAATATGTTGTTTTTAAAGAACCTTAGTTGTATTGTGCCTTAAATTATTAGAAATGTCAAGACCTCGCCCTTGAATTAAGGTTGTTTTTGTTTTAGAATAAGAATGCGGGTGTGGCGAAATGGTATACGCGTCAGGTTTAGGACCTGATGAGAGAAATCTCGTGCGGGTTCAAATCCCGCCATCCGCACAGATTGTTCGGCTATCGGATAGCCGAATTTTAGTTGGCGGGGGTTGTGTAGGCGTTGGGGGAGTTGTAGTTGGAGTAGAATATTTGTTCTTCAGTTATTTCTCCGTTTGCGTTATAGACCTTTTGCGTAAGGACGGCTTTCATTGAGCCGTTTTCTTTTTTTTCTAAAGTATAAGGGCCGTCAATTTTGACTTTTCTGCCGTCATCCGTCGCGTAAAAATTTATGGTTAGTTTCGTCCCCTCAATCGCGGTTTGAATAAGCAAATGCGACGGGGTGTTATTGATAAAACGCAAGTCGGGTTTGGGTTCGTAAATAGTCGCGTCAAATCCCTGGGGATTGTAATAGACAACAGGGAAAGCGTGGGCTTTTCTTTCGGTGATTTTTAACCCAGAATTGACGGCGGCGCGGAAAAAGGTTGTTGATATTTGGCAAAGCCCGCCTCCGTATTCGGGAATTGTTTGATAGTTTTTAATAACCAATTCGGGCAAAAATCCCTGTTCGGCTCCGCTTCCGCCCAAAAGATTATTAAAAGAAAATTCTTCGCCGGGGGTTAAGATTAGTCCGTTAAATTTGGCGGCGCCAGTCTTGATGTTGTGAACGCGGTTATTTGGCGAACCAGCGAAATTTGAAGTTCCTTGTCCGACGAGGGCGTTAACGCCAAGTTGATTCGTTTTTTCTAAAGTAATTTTAGGCGACGCCTTGTCGGCAATGATGGTTGTCTTTTTAACCGGCGGGTCGGATAATATATTTGCGATGAGCCGTTCAATTGTTTGCGATTTTTTTACCGCGAAACCATCTTGAGCGGGAACAAAAATGATTGCCTTATTTTCTTCGGTCTCCAATTGAGCGTCGGCGGCGGGACGGTCAATTGTTTTGGCGATGCTGTTTAAATATTTTTCTATTTTATCTCTATTCAGCGCGACGCCAAGAATCTGGTTATCAGAATTTTCTTCTTTAATGGCGCTGAATTCAAGCCAGTCAATGATTATTTCTTTGCCAATCGTCCATGAGCTATCTTCAAAAATTAAAGAATAGGGTTGATTGGCCAAGATTTGTTGGGCTTTTCCCAGAGCCAGACCTGTTTCATCGTTTTTCACTTCGGGCTCATCGGGTAATAATTTTAACTCAATTGGTTGGCTGGAAAATGATTGGAATTGGTTGAGTAAATCGTTTAATAACTTTTCTCTTTCAATAGCCGTTCCGTCGTTTGAATGTTTTAGGGAAAAATCGTCAATTTCTTCGTTAAAGAAAATTGAGGCGTTTGTCGCTGGTTTTTCAATTTCCTTAAAAATTTCCTTTGTTTGGTCTATAAATTTTTCTTCGTTAATTTTGTATCTTGCCGGTATATTTTCGCGTCCCGCTAAGGCGAAAAATTGTTCTTTTATATTATTAAAAAAATTTGAGCGATTTCCGATTTGCTTCGCCTGTTCAATACTTGCTTGGGAATCAATTTCAAATCCCAAGTCGCTTATTTTAGAAGACCATTTTTTTTCTTGGAAGATAAAATTAATTTCTTGTTCGGCGAATTCGTTCCATCTGTTTTCTAAATTCGCGGCTGCGGCTTGAGGCTCCCGTTCGCCAACTTCAAAACCGCCTATTTTAATTCCATAAGCGATTTT
>JAHILQ010000089.1 GCA_018896985.1 Nitrospinota bacterium | reverse complement strand
TACAAGATTTCCATAAAGTACAACAAAACTTCCCGTTAGAACAAAAGAAGCTGAGGCAAGAACGATTTTTTTCATGAATCTCCCGTCATTATGCATACTGCCCTGCTGTCCAGCCTGACGCCCATGCCCAGTGAAGATTATATCCGCCAAGATGTCCTGTAACGTCTATAACCTCACCGATAAAATAGAGACCGGTGACTTTCTTTGCCTTCATTGTCTTTGATGACAGTTCGTCTGTGTCAACTCCTCCTCGTGTGACCTCGGCTGTCCGGTACCCTTCTGTTCCGGCGGGTTTTATAATCCAGCCATTGAGAAGACGGGAAGCATCAAGCAGTTCTTTATCATTATATTGACAGAGCGGTCTTGATAGAAGATAGAACTCACACCATATATGTGCGAATCTTCTTGGCAGATAACGGCTAAGCAGATTTTTTATTTCCATCTTGCTTTGACGATTGGACAAAAAAATGCTGCGGGCATCAATGCCGGGCAGAAGATTTATAATGATTTCTTCGCTATTCTCCCAGTATGAAGATGCCTGAAGAATTGCAGGGCCACTTAGCCCTTTGTGCGTAAATAACATTTCTCCTCGGAATTCATGTCCTCTGCAATTTACCACAGCCTCAAGCAATATCCCTCTTAGCTCACAAAACTTTTCGCGATCGCTGCGTGAGAATGTGAGTGGGACGAGCGCCGGTTTCGGCGGGATGATGCGAAGCCCGAACTGCGAGGCAACGCGATGGCCAATATCCGTTGCCCCAAGATTCGGATATGAAAGGCCTCCTGTTGCTACAACAAGGGATTCTGATTCAATCACTCCTGAATTTGTTTTTACGATGAACCTGTTCTTTCTTGTAATCTCTTCAATTTTGCAGTTCAAATGCATTTTAACACCAACAGAGTTACACTCATCTCGGAGCATATCAACAATCTGCCGTGAACTTCCGTTGCAGAAGATGCATCCATTTTCTTTTTCTTGGTGGCTGATGCGGTGTTTTTTTACCATGGCAATAAAATCCGATGGGGCAAATCTGGCAAGGGCAGATTTGCAGAAATGGGGATTTGCGGATAAATAGTTTTCCGCCTGAATGTTCAGATTCGTAAAATTGCAGCGGCCTCCTCCGGAAACAAGAATCTTTTGTCCAATCTTTGAGGCATGGTCAAGAATTATAACTGACCTGCCGCGCTTTCCCAAAGCAATGGCGCACATCAGACCCGCTGCCCCTGCGCCGATTATAATTACGTTAGTGTTCATTCACCGGGCGCTTTATTCTTTCCTTATCTTAGGCCTTTTATTCGCTTCGAGAACCTTTTTCCGCAAGCGTATTGACTGTGGCGTAACCTCGACAAGTTCATCCTCTTTAATGAACTCAATTGCCTGCTCCAGACTCATGATATGCGGCGGAATGAGCTGCAGCGCCTCATCAGCATTTGCCGCCCTGATATTGGTGAGTTTCTTTTCTTTGATAACATTTACGTCAAGGTCATTATCACGCGAGTTTTCGCCGATTATCATGCCTTCATAAACAGAGGTGTTTTCCTTTATAAGCAGGGCCCCGCGGGGCTGGAGATGAAAGAGGGCGTAGATTGTAGATTTCCCTGCTCTGTCTGAGACGAGCGCTCCTGTCTGCCTCTTTGTGATCATGCCCTGCCACGGCTCGTAGCCGTCGAAAAGATGATTTAGCAAGCCTGTTCCCCTTGTATCTGTGAGAAACTGGGATCTAAAGCCTATGAGCCCGCGTGACGGTATTCTGAACTCAAGCCTCACCCTGCCGTAGCCATTATTCATCATCTTCTGCATCTTTCCACGTCTCATGCCAACCTGCTGTGTCACTACCCCGACATATTCTTCAGGCACGTCTATGACAAGGATCTCCATCGGCTCATGGACAACCCCCTTAATCGTTTTTGTGATTGTCTCAGGCATAGAGACTGCGAGTTCATATCCCTCTCTTCTCATCATCTCGATAATGATAGCGAGCTGGAGTTCTCCCCTTCCCATAACCGTAAAGGAATCGGTTCCTGAGAAATCAACTCTTATGGCAACGTTGTATAGAAGCTCTTTTTCGAGCCGCTCACGAAGATTCCTTGATGTAACATAATCACCTTCCTTTCCTGCGAAAGGAGAGGTATTGACCTGAAAGACTATGGAGATAGTAGGCTCATCAACAGTAATACGAGGCAGCGGCATTGGTGTTTCGGCGCTTGTGATCGTATCGCCAATGGTTATTCCCTCTATACCCGAAAGCGCTACGATGTCTCCTGCACAGGCTTCTTTTGCAGCAATCCGTTCGAGTCCCCGAAAGGTGTAGAGTGACGTGACTTTTGTTTTTGTTGTCTCATCATCTTCTTTCACCATGGCAACTGTGTCGCCTACTTTCACTGTACCTGAGAATATTCTGCCGATTGCGAGCCTGCCTACATAATCGTCGTAGTTAATGTT
>JAHILQ010000088.1 GCA_018896985.1 Nitrospinota bacterium | reverse complement strand
TATATTATGCTCACCTTTCCTTTAAATCCCCTGCCGGGGAATGCATCCACCCTGAACGTCAAATCCTGACCTCTCCTGAGCTTTCCGGCATCCTTTTCGGTAACTGTAAAATTAAGCTTAATCGGATTTGTCTGGATGATCGTGAAAAGCGCTGTGCCGTTTTTTACATAGTTCCCTCTTTCAACCTTCTTTTCTTTAACAACGCCTGCCAGAGGCGAATAAATCAACGTCTTTAAAAGTTTCTGCTTTACAAGAGAGAGTGATGCCTTTGCCCTTTCAACCTCGGCAGCGGCAAGGGAGAGCCGTGTTGATACATCATCAAACTGCTGCTGCGTTACAAGCTGCTCCTTAAACAGGGCATCTTTACGTTGGTATTCCAGCTTTGTATTGGCCAGATTCGCCTCTGCTTGTTTCAAAGCAGCATCGGACTTCTTAACTTCAAGGTCATAATCAATATCATCAATCACAGCCAGAAGCGTCCCCTTAGAAACTGCAGAGCCTTCATCTACTTTTATGTCCTTTAGGATTCCATCAACTTCAGCGCTTACAATAACCTCTTCAGAGGGATTCAGTGTGCCGATTGTCTCGACAAAAGGCCTGAGAGATTTTTTCTCAGCAGCATGGACACGGACATTAACGACTTTTTCTGCAGGAGCCTTGACCTCCTTCTTTTTGCAGGAAGCAAGGAACAGCAATGACAGCATTAAGACTATCAATATGACGAATCTGGATCTCATATTTATCCCCTTATTTATCTTCAATTTTCTTACTAAAGACAGATAACTTCGGACCATTGACTGATTTAAGCAATGTTCCTGTTGAGCGTTTTAATCTTAATATGGACAATTGATAGCTGTATCGTGCATCAGCCAGTTGCCTTTCTGCGGTAACGAGAAGAGTATTTGCATCCATAATGTCTATGCTGTTTGCAAGGCCGAACTCAAACTGTTTTGAAACAGCCTTATAGTTGTCTTCTGCAAAAGTTAGCTGTGCCCCGAACTTTTCCATGATTCCCTTCTGGGTTATCAGGTCGAGATAGGCGCTTTCAACCTCGATGTCTATCGACTTCTTTTTGTCCTCATATAAAAGCGCTGCCTGTCTCTGCCTTGCCTCTGCCTCTTTAACTTCTGCCGTCCTCAATCCTCCCTCAAAAATCGGGATGCTTATCTTAAAACCTCCGTATGCGCTTTCTTTATTGAGAGTTGAAGCTGACGGGTCTTCATCCTTTCTCGAATAAACACCTTCTATTGAAAGCGTGGGCCAGTGAGAGCCTTGTGTATACTTAACCTGTTCCTGTCCGATTTTTTTCTGAAGTTCAAGTCCCTTGAGTTCAACCCGCTCTGACAGAGCGATTGTTTTAAAACAGTTCATTGGTTCCGGCTGGCAGCTGGCAGTCACTAAGTCCGGTTCAGGAGACAATAGGTTGTCACCTGAAGGCTGCCGGCTGTCTTTTAAAACAAAATCCCTCGCAATGCCGACAATCCTTGCAAGAAGAGCCTTTGCAAGTTCCAGTGCGTTTTTTGCCTTTATCTCATCTGATTGTGCGCCTGACAACTCCGCCTCTGCCCTCAAAAGCGCAGTCTTTGTCAGCTCACCGACTTTTAATCTTATACTTGCAGCATCCCTGTGCTTTTTTAATCTATCAACGCTTGACTTTGAAATCTCAAGAGCCTTCTTTGCCTTGAGCACTCCATAATAGGCATCCGAGACGCTAAGAAGGTATTCCTCTTTGACTGCATGGAGGTCATATCTGTTTTTCTCAATATTTCCCTTTGATATGTTAAAAGCGGTAAGCTCTCTTCCGCTCAGTGAAAATGACTGGTCAAGTCTCATCCCCCAAGACTTGGAATCTTCGGACTGAATAAGCGTGTTTGAAGAAGAATATTTATCTTCCGTATATTTCGTATAACTTCCAAAACCTGAGAGCTTTGGCATAAGCGCTGCCACCGCTTTATCCTTACCCTTCTGCGCAATGAACAAGTCTTCCTCTGATATTTTTATTCTCTCAGAACGTTCTAATGCAATTCTGTAGAGGTCTTCAAGGCTGTATTCAACTGCATAACAATTTGCTCCCAATAAAAGAATAAACAACACAAAAAAAACTATTTTCTTCACTTTTTACTCCTTTTTCAAAAGGCCGTTAAGTATCAGTTTACTGCACTCATGGGGAGAGAAAAGCGCATCTGTCTCCAATATGAGAGAAAGAACAAAACCCCTGATAGTGCAGAAAATTATCTTTGCGGTCTCCTTTACATTGCACTTTTTAAACACGCCTGACCTTATTCCCTTTCTTATAATGCCCTCAATAAATCCTCTCTGCGTCTTAAAAAACTTCCTTTTGGCGCTGATACCGGATGTGAATCCATGTTCCCTTCCCTGAACAAGTAGAAGTTCTCTATGTTTTTTGGCATAAGCAAGGTGCAGTGATATAAACTTGCTTACAGCCTCTGCAGGGTCATCTATATCTTTCAGAGACTTTCTCGTCATATCCGCAAGCTCGTCCAGCCGGGATTCAATAAGAGTAAGATAAAGCTCATCCTTATTTTTGAAATACAGATAGAGGCCGCCGATGCTTATACTGGCGGCATTAGCAATCATCCTCATGCTCGCCTTAGAGTAGCCATACTCCGAGAACAACCCCAGCGCAGCATCAATAATCCTCTTTTTTGACTCTATACCTGAACGCTTGTTCATGTGAACCTATGTTCAGTTTATGGCAAAAGCATTTTTCTGTCAACCCGAAAAATGCATTAGCATGGACATGGATGACTGAAAAGTATTTTGCAGCAACACCTTTTACATGCCATAATCAATTCTTGATTTGCATATTATTATTCAACCGGCAATTGAGAATTGCATTATGGCATCTGATTAAATCATGTTGAAATCAAAAGACTTTAAAGGCATTTATGTCCGTGCATGTAAAAATCAATTGCATTTTTCGGGTTGACGGCATTTTTCAGGATAACTATTTTCCCACTGCCATGCTGTCTTTATAATATATTCAAGGTCATCATATTTAGGCTGCCAGCCGAGTTTCTGTTTTATTTTTGTGTTATCAGCGATTAAGATTGGCGGGTCTCCTTCTCTTCTGCCGGTTTCCTCAACTTTAAAGTCAATCCC
>JAHILQ010000087.1 GCA_018896985.1 Nitrospinota bacterium | reverse complement strand
CAATATGATGATGGAAAGGCTTGCAGCTCCAAATGGGCCCACTAAAGGAAAAATTCTCCGGCCCTCTGACAATAAGGAGCCTGAAAGCATTGCTTTTGTTCAGTGCGCAGGATCAAGAGATGAAAATCATCTCCCCTATTGTTCATATATATGCTGTATGGCCTCTTTAAAACAGGCCACATATGTAAGGGAACGGTGTCCCGAGGCAAAGATCTATATCTTTTATATAGATATAAGGACTCCGGGTTTGAAATATGAAAAATTTTATAAGAAGATTAAAGAGGATGAAAATGTCTTTTTTATCAAAGGCAAGGTGGCAGAAGTCAGTGAAGATCCGGGCTCCAAAAATATCACCGTGGTTGCAGAGAATGCTGTGACTGGAGAAAAGATAAAGCAAGAGGTTGATATGGTTGTTCTGGCTACCGGTATGCAGCCGGCAACTGCAGATGCCAAGCTTCCGACTGATGACCTGCAATACAGCGAGGATGGCTTTATTGTCAATGATTTTGATAAAGGCGGCATGTTTGCTGCAGGATGTGCCAACAAGCCGGCCGATGTCGTAACATCAAACCAGAATGCTACCGGTATGGCCCTTAAGGCTATTCAAACCATGGTGAAGAGGTAGGAGGTTATTATACATGGATAAAAAACACAGTGTATATATCTGCACAGGTTGTGGAATAGGGGATGCACTTGATATAAAGGGTTTGTGTGGTGTGCCCGAAGAGGAGGGAGTCCCCGTAAAAACGCATTCCTTTCTTTGCGGGAAGGAAGGCGTCGAGGTTATAAAGAAAGATATAGCAGATGAGGGCGTCAACACAATTGTTATTGGAGCATGTTCACGCAGGGTCAACTATGATATCTTCAAGTTTGACGGCTGTATAGTTGACAGAGTTAACCTGAGGGAACAGGTGGTCTGGTCACATCCAAGGTCAAAGTATCCGGTTGTAACAGAGGAACAGAAAGATGACGGCATACATTTTGACAGCCTTCAGATGCTGGCCGAAGATTACCTTAAGATGGGAATGGTAAAGGTAAAGAAAATAGATCTGCCGGAGCCCTATAAGACTGAGACTTTTACAAGGAAAATCCTTGTTATCGGTGGTGGTATTGCCGGTATATCTGCGGCCTTAGATGCAGCCAAAGCAGGCTATGAGGTAACAATAGTTGAAAAAGAAGCTTCCCTTGGAGGTTATGCAGCCAAGCTACGCAAACAGCTTCCTATGGCAAACCCGTATGACGGCCTGATACCCCCGATAATTGACGAAAAAATTAAAGAGGCTGAGGCCGATTCCAATATTACTGTTAAGACCGGGACGGTGGTTGCCCGTATAGCCGGTCAGCCGGGTGAGTTCGTAGTGACGTTGAAGAAACCCGGAGAAAAAATTGAGTTCGACGTTCCTTTTCCTCTTCCTGAGGAGATGAAGTTTGACGAGAGCGGTAAAGAATTTGATGTGGAAAAACAGTTTGAACTTTACCAGGAATACAACAAGGGTAAGCTTGATATTTTAAAGTTTGATCCAAACGGTGAAAAATTCGGAGCAGTAATACTTGCCGCAGGATGGCGGCCATATACTCCTGAAGGCGATGAGCTCGGATATCTCGGCCTTGGCAAAATTGCCGATGTCGTAACCAACCATCAGTTTGAGCAGATCGCTGCAAAAGGCAAGATCGTAAGACCGTCGGATGGCAAGGAAGCCAAATCCGTCGTGTTTATTCAGGGCCCTGGAAAGGGTGATGACAGCGACTTTGACTTTACCGGTTCTGTTACAAGTTTAGTAGCATTAAAACAGGCAAAGTATGTGTGTGATGATTATCCGGACGGCAAGGCACAGATTATTTACCAGCATATGAGGACACCTGGCCTGTGGGAAAATTTTTACAAGAGCATACAGCAGGAAGAAGGAATCTTTTTGACCAAGGGCGATGTTGTCAGTGTAGCTCAAAGCGGTGGTGTGATTGCCGTTGAGGCTGACAACACCCTTCTAGGAGAGAAGATTCAGCTTAATGCTGATATGGTTGTACTGGCAACAGGCATGGTTCCGGCTACTGCCGATGATCCCGTGGTAAATCTTGCATACAGACAAGGGCCGGCTTTCCGTGACATAGGCCTGTTTGACGGATATTGTGACTCTAATTTTATCTGCTTTCCATATGAAACCCAGAGAACAGGGATTTATGCTGCTGGAGGCGTTCGCCGAAGCATGACGATTGAAGAGACAGTTGAAGACGCTGCAGGTGCCGCCCTTAAAGCTATTCAGTGCATTGAATCAGTCAACAGGGGCGTTTCAGTACATCCAAGATCAGGCGACATGACATTCCCTGACTTCTTTTTCCAGAGATGTACGCAGTGCAAGCGTTGTACAGAAGAATGTCCGTTCGGCGCGCTTGATGACGATGAAAAAGGAACGCCAAAACCGAATCATGCAAGGTGCAGACGCTGTGGTACCTGCATGGGCGCATGCCCGGAGCGTATTATAGGATTTGCTGATTACAATGTTGACAGCATTGGTTCGATGGTGAAAGCAATTGGGGTTCCGTCAGAAGATGATTACGAGGAACCGCCCTTCAGGATTCTCGGTCTGGTCTGTGAAAATGATGCATATCCTGCCTTAGATATAGCCGGCATGAACAGACTATCGTATTCTTCACAGGTTCGTTTTATTCCGATTCGATGCCTTGGGTCCATGAATGTGATCTGGATTAAAGATGCACTCTCTCAGGGTATGGACGGAGCTTTCCTGCTTGGTTGCAAGCATGGTGATGACTACCAGTGCCACTTTGTTAAAGGGAGTGAACTCGCGTCCATCAGAATGGAAAAAATAGGTGCTGCTCTGGAAAGTCTGGCACTTGAAAATGAGAGGGTAACCCAGTTCGAGGTAGCAATTGACGAATATGACAAGCTGCCGGAGATGATTAATGCCTTTGTAAAGCAGATTGAGGAGCTTGGCCCGAACCCGTTCAAAGGATTCTAAATAATTTAGTAATTCTAAATTGAAGGCAGGCTATTTGTCGTAGCCTGTCTTCAATAATCAGTAGTCAATAGGAGGTATTAATAATGGCTGAGAGATACCTGGTTGAGCCGGATGTAAATTTTGTTAAGGAAGTAGTCGCGCTTGGTGGCGATGATGTGAAGAAATGCTTCCAATGCGCTACCTGTTCGGTGGTTTGTCCTATTTCTCCAGATACTAAACCTTTTCCAAGGAAAGAGATGATTGCTGCACAATGGGGTTTGAAGGATAAACTTGTAAGCAACCTGGATATATGGCTTTGCCATCAGT
>JAHILQ010000086.1 GCA_018896985.1 Nitrospinota bacterium | reverse complement strand
TGCGGAGGGAGGCAAAACAGTACAGGGAGGAGAACAGATGAAAAAAGAATATGATTTTTCAAAAGGTGAAAGGGGCAAGTTTTATCGTCCAGATATGGTACTGTACCTGCCTGTATATCTTGAGCAGGACACAGCAGAATTCCTTAGAAAGTATTCCAAGAAAAAAGGGGTTGAAGTTTCAACTATTGTAAATGAATGGATAAGGAAGGACATATCCATCGTAGAAACTATAATGGCAAAGTAACACCTAACAAATCACTTGTGCGAACAGGCTATCGCCTGTCGCACGTTTAATCGTCCTACTTATAAACCTCTCCCCATCCATGCCTTGAAAACCTCTTATACGCAAGATAGCCTGCAATAAGAGAAAGCGAAAGATAGACACTCCCTGATAAATAATAACCGAGCAGGGTTTTCCCGATTCCGAGTGTTAAGCCGACAACAAACACACACCCATAAACCCACTCAATAACCGCATCTTTAAGCGGACTGCATTAAGGACGATAAAAATCATTCACAAAATATGCTGGGGAAAGATTTAAGTATGTGCTCAGGGTTGACATGAATGCTGCAAAGAAAGATGCAAGCATAAGCCCTCTTAAGCCTGACGGCAGAAGGTCAACCATCATCTGATGCGTGTCTTCTTTGAGCCGAAGATTGCAGGGAGGGCGGCAAAAAGCGCTGCAAGCACAAAAAGGGCGAATACTCCTGACGGAGACATTATAAGCAATCCAACAAGCAATAAGATTGCCGCAAACCATGCAAGCGCATTAGCTGATTCTTTTTTCATTTGAAAATACCTCTATCCTGTCATTGCGAGGAATATAGATTCCTCACCTGTCATTGCGAGGGACAAAGTCCCGAAGCAATCTCAGTACAGGCTCGGAACAAGCTACGCAATCTCAAAGGGAAGATTGCCACGCGGAGTTTATCCTGAGCGTAAAAACAAGATTGCTTCGCTTTGCTCGCAATGACAGAAAGCGAAGGGCTCGCAATGACAACATTGAAACTCTAATTAACATACAGGATATTTCCCTCTGCTCAGTTCCATGCAGAATTTATTTATTCCTGCAAATTCCCTCTCAAATATCTCCTCTGCTGTCTTTGCTATCTCGCCAATCCTTCTTCCACTCTCAAGCAAAACCTGCGCAGTTGCAACCTGCGGTTCGTCTATGGGCGTGCCTATCCTGCTGAGGAGAAGGACATACACCTCTTTTATGCCTTTTATCTTCTCATAAATCTCCTTTGCAATTTTATGCGCAAGAACATTATAAATCTTTCCAACATGACTTACAGGATTCTTTCCTGCCGCTGCCTCTGTGCCTAACGGCCTGTTCAGAGATATCAACCCATTCACACGATTGCCTCTTCCAACCTGACCTGAATCTGCATCCTCTGCTGAAGTTCCAAGAAGGCTGAGATAAACCCCTCCAAGCCCTCTTCCCTTTTCATCAAGGGTATTGAAATGCACATTTCTTTTTTTAAACCCCTCTCGTTGCGAGTCGATTCCGACAAAGCGTTCAAGAAAACTCTCCATCACATCATGTATGACTTCTTTTCTCTCAAAATAGTCCTTCTCTGATTTTATGTAATCTGCAAGCAAAGGCATGGCAACAGTTAAATCCAGAACATTTCCCCTTCTCAGCCCCATTACCTTTATATCCTCGCCTGTCTCAGGATATTTTTGTTTGAATTTTTTTGAATTGAGAAACTGCTCAAGCTCAAGGACAGTTTTTTCCGTGGGGCTTAAAGGATAATATCCGACAGCAGCGGATGTGTCATTCGCGGGCCGCACTTTTCCTTTTCTTAAAAAGATGTCCGTAAGTTCTTCTGAGCCGGGCGCAAGCACAATGCGGTATTTTAAATGCCTCTCAGGGTCAACAAACCTTAAATTTCCCTTTAACCACTTCTTTGCCGCGCTAATTGCGATCTCAGCAACAGGAATCTTCTTTCCCCCCACCCTGAAAGTCGCCCTGTCGCCTATCGTAAGTTCCATGGGCTTGAGAACATTGCCGCCTCCAAAATCTTTTTTAACCCTGCCTGCGGCAAGCAGACCCTTGTCTATGTTGTGGTGAAGGATTGTGCCGAACTGTTTGATATATTCTTTTGACAATGCCACTGAGATTGCATCCATCATTGAGTCGCACATGTAATCAGGATGCCCGATGCCTTTCCTCTCAACAATCTCAACACGATGCTCTGTAATTGATTTGCCCTTATATGTTTCGATTACGATCACCTTTACACCTTCCAGCACATCTTCTTTGCCCTTGCCTTCTCCACCTCTTCCTTTTTTGCCTCATATCCTTTTTTCCCCATCATGCCGTAAGCGAAGTTCTTGCCCTCCTCAACACCGGGCTGGTTAAACGGATTCACACCGTATAAAAACCCTGTGAATGCTGTCGCCATCTCAAAGAAATGGAATAACTGCCCCATATGATAAGCATCTATCTTCGGAATGCTTATTGTCATATTCGGCCTTTTAATCTTTGACAGGGCAAGCTCTGTTGATTCCTGCTCTGCATTAATAAGCTCTGAAAGCGTATGCCCTCCGAGATAGCTCGTTCCTTCCACATCCTTAAAAACTCTTGGTATTTCAAAGTCAACACCATAATCATCAACTTTTATAAATACGACAACTTTATCCTCCGGCCCTTCCATCCACAGTTGAAGCTGGGAATGCTGGTCTGTTGTGCCGAGTGAAGGATATGGCGTAAGCCCTGATCCCAATTTTCCGAGGCTCTCTGCCCATAACTGGCAGAACCATTCTGCCGTTGGTTTCAGTCCGTCTGCATAAGGAATCAAAACATTTATGTTTCTCTTCTCCTCCCTTTCCATGAGATAAAGAAGAGTTCCGAAAAGATATGCAGGGTTTTTCCATATTTCTGCATCCGAGCATTTACTGTGAATATCCCGTGCGCCTTTAAGCATTTCACCTGAATCAATGCCTATAACCTCAGCAAGAAGCAACCCGACAGGGCTAAGGACAGAATATCTTCCTACAACACCCTGTGGTATTGAGAGTGTCCTGAATCCTTTTTCATCTGCAATCTTTCTCAGGCTGCCTTTTTCAGGGTCAGTTGTCGCAATAAAATTCTTTGAAGGATCAGAAACAGCGCTGTTCATCTTATCCCAGAGTATCATGAAGGAAGCCATTGTCTCTGCGGTGCTTCCTGACTTTGTGATTACATTAACCGCTGTTTTTTTAAGGTCTGTCAGAGATAAAATCCTCTGAAGTGTCCTCGGATCAACATTATCATAAACAAACACCCTTGGCTTTCTGTCAAGGTTGTGGAAAGGGCTCAGCGCCTCCAGTATCGCCCTTGGGCCAAGCGCAGAGCCGCCGATTCCGAGTATTAAGAAGTTCTCATTTTTTTCCCTGACATCTGATGCGATTTTTTTTATCTCTGCCGTGTCCTGCTCAAGAAGGTCTATAAATGC
>JAHILQ010000085.1 GCA_018896985.1 Nitrospinota bacterium | reverse complement strand
CTGGACAGGCTCAAGTTCACAAGAATCTCAATGCTTACTGACCCTGCGCTCGATGCAGGCAGACATGAATTTCGCGTAAGGACTCTTTTGGGAAGGATACTTCCTCCTGAAGAGCTTCCATTAAAGATTGAAAACAATAAACTCTCCGTAAACAAAGACAGCGCAAAATTTATTCCGCCTGTCCGTGAGATATATCCGATAATGATCGGTAGCATGTCAATTGGCGCGCTTTCTCCCCCAATGTGGGAAGGCCTTGCAATGGGAGTTTCATACCTCAATGAAGTTGAAGGAATGCCTGTTGTAATGTGCTCCGGCGAAGGCGGAATGCCGCCGAGACTTCTGAAATCGAAATATCTTAAATATTTTATCATCCAGATTGCATCCGGTTATTTTGGATGGGATGAGATAATCCACGCCCTTCCCCACATGGTCGAAGACCCGGCTGCAATAGAGATAAAATATGGCCAGGGCGCAAAACCCGGCGACGGCGGATTACTGATGGCGCAGAAGGTTCTCAAGCTCATAGCCAGCATAAGAGGCGTGCCTCAATTTGTTGACCTTGCGTCACCTCCCACGCACCAGACAAAGTATTCGATTGAAGAGGCAGTTGCAAAGATGATCCAGTCCATGTCAATGGCTTGGGGCTTCAGAGTTCCTGTGTATCCGAAAATATCCGGTACAAAAACAGCGCGTGCGGTTTTGAATAACCTTGCGAGAAACCCTTATGCTGCCGCGCTCTCAATTGACGGTGAGGACGGCGGTACTGGAGCCGCATACAATGTATCTATGGACAAGATGGGTCATCCAATAGCATCTAATATAAGGGAATGCTATCTCGACCTTGTAAAACAGGGAAAACAGAACGAGCTTCCTCTGATAGCAGCGGGAGGAATAGGTAAAAAAGGCAATCTCGCGGCAAATGCAGCAGCGCTGATAATGCTCGGCGCATCTGCTGTTTCTATCGGCAAATACATAATGCAGGCAGCAGCAGATTGTTTTGGGGATGAATACAACAGGTGCAACCTCTGTAACACAGGTAAATGCCCGAGAGGCATAACAACACAGGACCCCAAGCTCTACAGAAGGCTTGACTCCGATAAGGTCGCAGAGCGCGTTGTTGAGACATTCAAGTCTGCAGATGTTGAACTCAAAAAGATATTCGCACCAATGGGAAGAAGCACAGAGCTTCCTATAGGAATGTCGGACGGTCTCAGCATAGACGATAAAGCAATGGCAGAGAGGCTGGGGATTAATTATGCGTGTTAAAAAGAAGGATACAAGATACAAGATGCAGGATAAAAAAAGTCGTGAACCATGCATCATGCATCATGCATCATCCGTTATCAAAATATACGGCACTATCAAAGGCAAGCGTGTGCCTTCACGTATCCTTGAGGAGCAAATTCAACATGCAGTTCAGGAAGGCGCAAGGCAACTGCATATAATCTCAGACGGCCAGCACGGCATCGGTGGCAGAATCTGGCCGAGGGGAAAGGCTGTAAATATAACTGTTGAAGGCCCTGTAGGCCAGCGACTTGGAAGCATGGGAATGCCGGGCACCGAGATTACTGTAAATGGAAGCGTCTCCGATGATGTGGGATGGCTTAACTGCGGCGCAAAGATAACCGTGCTTGGTGATGCAACTAACGGCGCATGGAATGCCGCTGCGCAGGGAACCCTGTACGTGCAGGGAAGCGGAGGCGCCAGATGCGACACAATGACAAAGCATAACCCGAGATTTGATCCTCCCCAGTCATGGTATTTCAGGGATGTTGGGGATTCATTTGCAGAATTTAAAGCCGGAGGCATTGCGGTAATATGCGGTGTTAATCCAAGGAACCCAAAAAATATCATAGGTTATCGCCCTTGCGTTGGAATGGTTGGCGGAACAATATATTTCAGGGGCCCTATTCATGGTTACAGTGAAAAAGACGTAAAACTCGTTGACCTGACTCCTCAGGACTGGGAATGGCTAAAGGTAAATATGAAACCATTCCTTGAGGCAATTGACAGAAGGTCATACTATAATGAACTCACCCGCTCTTCTGATGACTGGAAAAAACTTATTGCATATGCACCGCAGGAAAAACGCGGCAGAAAGTGGCTCAGGGTATCCCTTCCTGATTTCAGAAAAAACATGTGGGATAAGGAAGTCGGCAGCGGCGGTATATTTGCGGAATACCTGAATCATGAACTCTCTTTATTGCCGTACATTACTACAGGAACTGACAGGCGTAACAGGCCAATATGGGCAAATGAAAAATTTGCTCCTCCATGCGCTTATGCATGCCCGACACATATCCCCTCGCACAAGAGGGCTTCATTAATCAGGCAGGGCAAACTAAACGAGGCGCTTGAGCTTGTATTGCAATACAGCCCCCTGCCGGCAACTGTCTGCGGCGAGATATGCCCGAACCTCTGTATGCAGGCATGCACACGGGCAAGGCTTGATAAGCCTCTGGCAATAGACAAGCTTGGAGAACTGTCGCTTGACCTGCCTGCCCCTGAAAAAGCAGCTCCGACAGGGCATAAAATTGCTGTTATAGGCGGCGGCCCGGCTGGAATGAGCGCTGCATGGCAGCTTGCATTAAAGGGGCATACTGTTGACCTCTATGAGTCATCAGGGAAACTGGGCGGAAAGATAGAACTCTGCATTCCGAGAGAGCGCCTGCCTCACGAGATACTTGAAAAAGAAACATCCAGGTTTAAAGAGCTTGGAGTGAATCTGCATCTGAATACAAAGGTTGATAAAAATAAATTCAACGAAATTTATAAAGGGCATGAGGTTGTAGTCCTGGCATGCGGTGCGCACCAACCGAGGAAGATTACATTCCCCGGCTCAGATGATACAGTGTCAGCCTATGATTTCCTCAAAGACATAAACCTTGGAAAGAAACCTGAACTTAAAGGCAAGAAGGTCGTTGTTATAGGCGCAGGCAATGTCGGAATGGATGCAGCTTCAGAGGCATATAACAGCGGCGCCGAATCAGTAGTTGCTGTTGATATTCAGAAACCATCCGCATTCGGCGAAGAGATGAAAATAGCAATGGCAAAAGGAACTCAGGCGCTCTGGCCCAAGCTTACAGACAGATATGATAAAAAAGACAGGAAGCTTTTTTTCAAGGATGGTTCATCAATTGATGCAGACTTTGTTGTGATGGCAATTGGAGATATACCGCAATTGGATTTCCTTCCGCAATCTGTGCATACAGAAAAGGGATGGATTCCTGTGAATGAAAATTACCAGACATCGGATGTAAAGGTCTTTGCCATAGGTGATGTGACAGGCCTTGGCCTTGTGACACACGCCATTGGTCATGGCAGGCTTGCAGCAGACTACATAAACTACCAGATAATGCATGCACCCAGATGGCCGGAAATAAAGCAGCCGATAGCCTACGAGAGAATAAAAACAGAATACTACGATGTTTGCCGAGGTGATTCCCCGATTGAGAAGGAAGCAGAGAGGTGCATGTCATGCTCTACATGCCGTGATTGCCGCATGTGCGAGGCAACATGCTACTGGGGAGCGATAAGCAGGGTTGAACATGACGGCTCGTACGAATATGTTGTTGACGATAACCTCTGCATAGGCTGCGGTTTCTGCGCAGGAATATGCCCATGCGGTGTATGGGAAATGGTGGAGAACGTTTAACTTTGAATTTACGTTAAGGCTGAAGTTTGAAAGATCGGGTGAAAAGACCCTGATGATTAAATTAACAGAGCCGATGTCGGATATGCCGATGCACAAACACTAAATAGATATCACGTGGCAGGGGCGCATGGCGCCTCTGCCTTTAGAACTGTAAGTTTTCCACCGCTCATCCTTAGCTGTCTTCCTGCCTGCCTTGCGAGTTCAAGGCTGTGCGTTATAAAAATAAAAGTGTCAATGTCAAATTAAAACTTTAGGGCTGCAAGTCTTCCTCTGTTTCCTCTAAGAGTTGTTTTATATATTTCAGCGCCTCTTGGGCGGCTTCCTCATCTACCTTCTGTATGGCGAACCCTGCATGCACAAGGACAAAGTCTCCAATCTTTGCATCATCAGGCATAAGGAGAAGACTTACGCTGCGTTGTGCGCCATAGACCTCAACAGTGGCATTCAAATCCTGAATCGTTATTATTTTAGATGGAACTGCAAGGCACATTTTTTCTCCCGTTAAAATAGTCTAATGCATTGCTTAATAATTTGTAAACCGGCTCATGAATCAAGGCTCTCTGTTGTGATTAAGGTAATCCCCTATTCTTCTTTCCCCTCGACTCTTATATAAAGCGTTTTATCCGCAACAACTGAAAGCCTGTCAATCTCCTCTACTGCCTTAATAACATCCTTTTCTTTTGCCGTATGTGTCAACACAATGAGAGGAACAGCCTCTCCAATGCTTCTTCCTTTCTGAATAACAGAGGTTATGCTTATGTTGTAACTGCCGAGCACCCCAGAGATGCTTGAGAGAACGCCCGGCTTGTCAAATGCAGTGAACCTGAAATAATACATTGCCTCAATGTCTTCTATTTTTTTAATAGGTAAAGATGCATGATGCAGGACGCATGATGCGCGGCTTTTTTTATTTTTATCCTGCATCCTGTATCCTGTATCCTGTACCATGAGCTTCTTCCCTATATCTACGACATCGCTTACAACTGCGCTTCCTGTCGGCATATCGCCTGCGCCTCTTCCATAGTAAAGGGTGTCGCCTACAGCATCGCCTTGCACATAAATTGCATTGAAAACACCGTCAACCTTTGATATAAGATAATCCTTTGGAACCATTGTGGGATGAACCCTGAGTTCCACCTTGCCGTCAGAAGCCTTTGCAATTGCAAGAAGTTTTATCTTATAACCCAACTCTCCGGCAAAGCTAATGTCCTGAGAGGTTATTCTGGTTATGCCCTCTCTGTAAACATCATTAAACGAAAACGGTATGTTATACGCCAGCGATGCAAGAATTGCCAGCTTATGAGCCGAGTCAATCCCTTCAATATCATAAGTAGGATCAGCTTCCGCATAGCCGAGCCTCTGCGCCTCTTTCAGAGCATCAGAAAACTCAATGCCCTCGTCCGTCATCTTTGTGAGAATATAATTTGAAGTGCCGTTTATTATCCCGTAGACTGCCAGTATCCTGTT
>JAHILQ010000305.1 GCA_018896985.1 Nitrospinota bacterium | reverse complement strand
TGGCTGTCATGACCCTCATCCTTCAAACCCTAATTATAAATATCTGAGGGTTGACGCAGAAAAGGGTGCAAAGATGCAGAATTTCTGTGCAATGTGCCATCCAATGAAGGCAGATCCAAAAGTGGTAAGGGAAATGAAGATATTTGACAGCATGGACGAAAGGAATTTCGTACCTCCTGTTCCGGCAGCGCCCAAAAAGAAATGATTTAATGAGGTCAAATTAGTCACTGGTCATTGGCCAGTCACCATTAATTGGCCAGTGATCGGTGACAAACGACTAAATTTGTGGAATTACGAAAGGGTTTTTTTTGCATATCTTTCAGTAGAGGATTTTTTTAACAATTGTTTGCTTGGTTGTAACAATTTATGGGGGATATGTTTGAGGAAACCCTTGAAACTTAACATAACCAGGACTACCCCAGTTCAGTATATTTTCATCATTTTTTTCTCTGCACTTGTCATTGTCCTCTTAAACTCTGACAGCTCTTCTTCTCAGCAGTTCCCTGATTGTTTGAAATGCCATAAGGTTAAGGTTGCGGGAAAGTATGATCATCCTACAACTTGTGTTTCATGTCATACCAAGGCCCACATTAGAGGCACCAAGGAAAAGTTCCCGAGATATTTATTTGCAAGCGGGGTTGAACTGTGCTGGGGGTGCCATGATAAAACTAAGTTCTCCAAAAAAGTAGGACATCCCCCTGTAGCAAAGGGTGAATGTTTATCATGCCATGATGTCCATACCTCTGATACTAAGGCGCTGCTGCTTGCCCCTATGCCTGATGAGTGTTTTATGTGTCACGCCAATTCGGATTTTATAAGAAAATCCAAGCATCCTCCGGTAGCAGAAGGAAAATGTATGGGATGTCATGACGCCCACAGCAGCGAACTAAAAAAACTTCTCCTTGCAGAGATGCCCAAAGAGTGTTTTCTATGCCATAACAAAGAAAAATATATTTCGGAGACAAAGAAAAAGCATCATTCGCCTGTGGCGACAGGATTGTGCCTGAACTGCCATGAACCTCACTCTTCAGACGCACAGAAATTGCTTTTGGCAGATACTCCATACGTGTGTTTTAAGTGCCATGATGGTTCTGAGTTTAAGAATAAATATAATCATTCTCCTGTTGCAGGAGGTATGTGCATGAGCTGCCATGAACCGCATCAGGGTGATGTAAGAAAACTGCTTCTTGCTAAATCCCCTGAACTCTGTTTTATTTGCCATGATAAAAGAGGATTCGAAAGAAAAAATCCACATCCTCCGGTATCAGCAGGGATGTGTACAGTATGCCATGAACCTCATGCCTCAAAAGATGTGGCATTACTTTATTATCCAACAACTGACGGCTGTCTTATGTGTCATCCGAAAATTGGTAAGGCGCCCCATGCAGCAGGTGGTTTTTCTCAAGTAGGCCATCCTCTTAAAGACAGAAAAGACCCGAAGTCCAGATATGGAGAGCTTTCATGCACAAGCTGTCATGATCCACACAGTTCTGATTATATAAATCTCTTCAGATTTAAAGCAAAAACAGCTTTTGAGCTTTGCCCGAGTTGTCATGCATATAAGAAAACTAAGAAGTAAGGGCCTAATGCTTTATTGACATTAATATTGGCATTTTTTATGCTTAAATAATCCCAGAAGTTTTATGAAAAACAGGTAGAGATATAATAACTGCAAATTGGGAAGATTTCGGACAAACAGGCTGATGGTATTGCCGAGTACTTGTCATTCCCGCTTGTCGGGAATCCTTCCACTATGTAAGGGATCTTACTTAAAGAAGGATTCCGAACAAGTCGGAATGACAGACTGAAAAGGGAGGCAAGCTAAAGCATACAGATATGAAAAGACAAATAACTTTAATAGTTGTCATCCTTTCCCTCTGCATGTTGTTTATCCTACAGTTATCAAAAAATAGCTCTGCTGTAGTCACTGGAGATTGTGAGGCATGCCATGGTCTTTACCCTGGAATGATGGAAGAGGCAGAACCTGGTAAACCACCCCAGTATGTCTTGAAAAATGTCCTTTGTGTAAATTGCCACTCAAATGCTGACAGGGATACCATAAAGATACTTGGTGGCGCCAAGGTCCCTGTGGTTTACAACACAGTAAAGCCGGTCAAACCTTTAGCAGGTGGCAATTTCCATTATGTGGCAAGGGATTTTGGCGATAGGAGAGGGCATAATGTTGAAGCTGTTACTTCGATGGATACCAGATTCAAAGGAGTCCCTCCGGGATATGACAGGTTAGCTGATCCCTCTATAATCGGATATAATCAAGAAAAGCCCTTAAAATGTGCAGGTTCTAACGGCTGTCACGGCAACAGAAATGTGGAAGACCCCTTTGATTCGATTATGGGCGCCCATCATGCAGATGATAGCGCTATAGACGGCAGCACAACTGCCAGGAGCTATAGATTTTTAAAAAATACCAATAAGGTAAAAGGTGTCGTGGGTCTTGAGGATGATGAATGGAATCAAAACAGGACTTCAAAGAAACATAACGAATACTCTGCTTCTATTGATTTACTCTGTGCAAGCTGCCATGGTAATTTTCACAGCAAGAATAAGACTGGAAAGGAAAGTCCATGGTTCAGGCATCCGACAGGCGTCGTTCTGCCAAAGAGCGGCGAATATACAAACTATAACCCTGACGTCCCACCTCCGTCTGATAGACCTGACATAAGGATTTACAGCCCTGATGCGCCGGTAGGCAGGGAAAAAGTCCCGAAATCACCGGGCGATGAGGTTAGACCCGGCAAAGATATTGTAATCTGTCTCTCATGCCATGTTGCACATGGGAGTTCCTATGAATCTATCTTAAGATGGGATTATGACGCTCTTATTGCTGGAGAGAAGTCGAAAGGCGGCTGTTTTATATGTCATACAGGCAAAGGCGAATAGCAATGAGCGAAGAGCGAAGAGCAAAGAGCGAAGAGCGAAGAGCGAAGAGCGAAGAGCAGAGAGCGAAGAGCGAAGAGCGAAGAGCAATGAGCAATGAGCAGAGAGCGAAGAGCAATGAGCAGAGAGCGAAGAGCGAAGAGCAATGAGCGAAGAGCAATGAGCAGAGAGCGAAGAGCAATGAGCAGAGAGCGAAGAGCTAAGTGCAAAGTGAAAAAAAGAGCTGAGGGTATGAAACTCTATTTTCTATGTACGTTGCTATTTGCTCTTTGCTATTTGCTCTTTGCTTCATCTGCAGACGCCAGGGTAAAGGGGAAGTGCAAGGATTGCCATAGCATGCATTATAGCAGTGGCGGCAAAAAAATGACCTATGGAGGTCGTGAGGGGCCGTTTCCTGTATTGACAGAAGGTGGCTGTCTGGGCTGTCATGGCCAGAGCCCTAACGGTAATCAGAATATTATAACTATTGGAAAGGCAAGGATTCCCCAGATACTCCATCACATGGAAAACAATGATCTCGCTGGTGGTAATTTTTATTATGTTGCAGACGGTTTCAATCCTGATTATTCTAAAGGACACAATGTCTCTGATGTCTCCCTTCAGGAATCTCCGCCTATGGATGTGCCGCCTGCTTTTATGCGAAGCGTTATAATTCCCGGTGGGATAGGCCCGGCAGAGTGGCCGGGGCAGCAGCAGCTTACCTGCGCCGGCACATGGGGCTGTCATGGAGACAGGAATATAGAGGACCCCTTTAAATCCATTTATGGCGCGCATCATTCAGATGACAGTGTAATTGATGGCTCAACAGTGGGCAAAAGTTATCGCTTTCTTAACGGTATAACCGGAAAGGAGCATAAAGACTGGGAATATATGGCAACCATTGATAATCATAACGGTTATAGAGGTGATATGAATTATAGCTCTATGGATACCATAAGTTACCTCTGCGGTGAATGTCATGCCAAGTTTCATCCCCACCCAAATCTTGGCGGCAGTAGAGAAGTTGGTCAGGCCTATGCTCATTCTTCTGACGTTGCATTCAGCGCTGTGCACGGCGGCTTTGCAGGCTCAGAGTATCAGGGTTACGTGAGATATAGCCTGGAGGCGCCTATTGCATACAGCAGACCCACAGGCAGAGAGGAGGTCGTGGATATGGACAGTATAGTCATGTGCCTTTCATGCCACAGGGCGCATGCAAGCCAGTACCGTGATATTCTGAGATGGGACTACGATAAAATAGTTGCCGGCGGTGGCGGACC
>JAHILQ010000084.1 GCA_018896985.1 Nitrospinota bacterium | reverse complement strand
TGGCTGTCATGACCCTCATCCTTCAAACCCTAATTATAAATATCTGAGGGTTGACGCAGAAAAGGGTGCAAAGATGCAGAATTTCTGTGCAATGTGCCATCCAATGAAGGCAGATCCAAAAGTGGTAAGGGAAATGAAGATGTTTGACAGCATGGACGAAAGGAATTTCGTACCTCCTGTTCCGGCAGCGCCCAAAAAGAAATAATGACTATAGAACTCTACCCTGCGTTTTGCATACAAGGCGCAGGGTAGGGTATTACCCGTGAAACTGTTAAAATCTTTCCATTATGGTTTATAGTGAAAAAGGCCTGATGCGGAACACAAGGATTGTTTTTGCGCTGATCTTTTTGATAACGTTATTCATTTTTTCTGGATATGCAGATGCGCAGCTGGATTGTATGAAATGCCATAAGCATATGCTAACCAAGAAGTTTGTTCATGCAGCAATCCCGATGGGTTGCAAAGCATGCCATTCTGAGCCGCATCAGAAGAACCCAAAATTCTCCACGGGACTTTCTGCGGCTACTCCGGATTTATGCTACAACTGTCATGATAAAACAAAATTTTCTAAAAAGAATGTCCATGCCCCTGTTGCAGGCGGTATGTGCTCGAGCTGCCACGACCCGCATACATCTGATTATGCAAAGTTACTAATAGGCGAATCACCTGACCTGTGTTTTACCTGTCATGATAAAAAAGGTTTTTCAGGGAAAAAGATAGTTCATTCACCTGTTGCTGGGGGCATGTGCATAACATGCCATGACCCGCACTCAAGCGGCACGCCAAAACTTCTTCCATCAGATCCGCTTGTTTTATGCTTCAACTGCCATGACAAAACGGAATTCAGTAAAAAGAATGTCCATATGCCTGTAGCAGGTGGCATGTGCCTTAGCTGCCACGAACCCCATGTCTCTGAACATATTGCGCTGTTGACTAAAGAGCCGGTCAATGTATGCCTTGAATGTCATGAAGGCATTAAGAAAAAACCTCACGTCATAGTGAGTTTTTCTACTACAGGACATCCAATAGGCGTTCAGGCTAAAGGTATTGCTGATCCTGCGAGGAAAGGAAGAAAATTTGATTGCGGAAGCTGTCATAACCCGCACAGTTCTGAATCACCGGGGCTTTTCATATATAAGGCAGATTCATCTTCTCAGCTTTGCGTCAACTGTCATAAAAAATAGTCTTGTGGCTTTTATTATTACGACTATTGACATCCGACCTCAACAAGAGTATGATAAAAACATCAGGAAAAGAGGGGAGTAAGATGAAAGGGAAGGTATTAGTAGTAATGGTAGCGGCAGTCGCACTTCTTGGTGCAGGCGCTGCATTGGCAGGCATAGCAGAAACAAAGCATGATCTGTCAGTAACAGGTGAAGGCACAATCAAGGCGAGTGGTACACAGCAGAACCTCGAAAACTGCGTGTGGTGTCATACTCCTCACTTTGCCAACACAGACTTTGCAGGCGCCCCGCTCTGGAACAAGGCAACTCCGACCGGTACATACACAATGTATGGAACAACCTTAGCAGGCACAACCCCTGATGCCACACCTAATGGCATTACAAAGGCATGTCTGAGCTGTCATGACGGAGCAAGCGCTATCAATTCCTTGGTCAACCAGGCTGGTGCAGGTGAGGTAAATGCAGCTGGCGCCCTTGTAGGATTTAATACTGCCAAAGCAGGAACAGCAGTCTTAATGCCTGCTGATGATAGAGCAACAAATATCGGGAGAGATTTAAGAAATGCCCATCCAGTATCAATTGCCTATATTACTGGAAATGCAAGTTTAAGGGCTCCTGACGGAGTCGCTGCAACTGTGGCAAAAATAACAGGCGCTGCTATTGTAAAGGGCGTATCAGGCACATCAAGGGTTGAGTGTTCAAGCTGCCATGACCCACATGTTGCATCAGGTGATACCACATCAAGTGGCACAACAGCAGGCATCCAGTTTTTAAGGTTAGAAAGTGCACTCTGTAAGGCTTGCCACGTTAAATAAGGCAGCATTCACTAAAAAGGGAGAAAAAAACTCCCCCTTTTTTTCTCTTGACAATACCGAAATTTATGCTATAATAAAACCAAAGGCAGGGAGGTGAGGAAGATGAAAGGAAAGATTATAATTATCATGGCGCTGGCAATAGCGCTTCTTGGCGCAGGCGCAGCGCTGGCAGGCATAACAGCCACAAAGCACAATCTGTCTGTAACCGGTACCGGTACAGTTAAGGCAAGTACAGGACAGCAGAATAATGAAATCTGCGTATACTGTCATACCCCTCACTTTGCTGTCGCAAGCGGCCACTCCCCGCTCTGGAACAAGAATGGTACTCCAACAGGTACTACTTATGCTATGTACGGAACAACCTTAGCAGGCACAACCCCTGATGCCACACCTAATGGTATTACAAAGGCATGTCTTTCATGCCATGATGGTGTAAGCGCTATTAACTCTCTGGTTAATCAGGCGAATGCAGGCGGTGTTGTTGGTGCTGGTTATAACGTAGCATTCGGTGCAAGTGTTCCTCCAGCAGCAGTCCTTCTGACTGGTGCAGCAACCAACATTGGAACAACCTTAGTAAACGACCATCCTGTTTCAATTCTCTACATTGCCGGCAAGGCAGGCCTGAAGGCAACCACAACAGTATTTGGCACTTCGTCGACATTAGCAGCCCTTCTCAGGAGCGGCAAGGTTGAGTGCTCAAGCTGTCATGACCCACATGCTGCATCAGGTGATACCACATCAAGCGGCACAACAGCAAGCAGCATGTTTTTAAGGATATCCAACAGCAGCAGCGCGCTCTGTCTGGCTTGCCACGTTAAATAAGGCAACATTCAACCCGTTACCAGCGGGGTTCACTAAGAAGGGGGGAGAAAAACTCTCCCCTTTTTTTTGCCCTGAGAGCCTTTGAAATTAGTTGCCTTTAAACAGCAGGCTATTGACAAAGGAAGGGAATAAATAGGATACTATTTCTCAATTTATATATGGTAAGATTTTGCTACGGATATGGAAAAGACAACTATATATCTTGACAAAGAGATTAAGATGCATCTGCTTGAGATGGTTGCTGATATGAGCAAAAAAACATGGCAAGCGGGCTGCCATGTCTGCTATCTTGTACAAATAAACTGACAATAAAGGAGGAAAAAAATGGGAGCTGCTTTATTTTTAGAGAAAATGTCGACTGAAGAGAAAATTCAAACTATGGAAATTATTTGGGATGATTTATGTAAAAAAGCTGATAGCATATCAGCTCCACCTTGGCACGAGAAAGTTTTAAATGATAGAGAAAACGGAATTAACAATGGAGAGGATGAATTTGTGGATTGGAATAGCGCTAAGAAAAGCATACAAGATTCCATAGCATGAAAATAAAAATACTTACATCTGCAAGCCAAGATTTGATTGATGGTTATCGGTTCTACGAAAAACAAACGGAAGGGCTTGGCGCATATTTTTTAGACACACTTTTTTCAGATATTGATTCATTGGCAGTTTATGGTGGAATTCATCCCATATATTTTAAAAAATACCATCGAGCGCTATCAAAACGATTTCCTTTTGCTATTTACTATCGTCTTGAAAATGATACAGCGCTTGTATATGCAATTCTGGATTGCCGTCGGAGCCCGGCATGGATAAGAAAAAGGGAGATGTATGATTAGACATGGATTACTAATTTTTGCAATGGCTGTTATTTACGGCTGTGCGGCGCCTGCGCCAATGGTCAAGCTCATTTATCCTCCTCCCCCTGAGGAGCCGAGATTGGTCTATCTGGACAGCTATATGGGGGAAAGCAATTTTAAGAAAAAGGGATTTCTTGAGTTTGTTCTTGGCGAAACAACGTTCAGCGCCGACCTTATGAAGCCTTATGGTGTTACTGCCTATAGCGATAAGATGTACGTTACGGATACCCGGAGCGCTGTTGTTGTTGTCTTTGACCTTAAAGAGCGGAAAGTAACCTTTATGGGATATAAGGAGATGGGAAAGCTTGCCCTTCCTATCGGTGTGGCCGTTTCTGCTGACGGTACAGTTTTTGTGTCAGATGCAAAACAGAAAAGGGTTTTCGGTTATGATGCAAACGGAGACCTGAAGATAGCCCTCGGGAAGAAGGATGAATTTAAAAACCCCGCAGGTCTTGCTGTAAATAATGCGCTCGGAAGATTATATATAGTTGACAGCTACGGCCATATGGTGCATGTGTATTCAACAAAGGGCGAGCCGTTGTTTACATTCGGGAAAAGGGGTGATCAGGACGGAGAATTTAATTTTCCGTCCAATGCAGTCGTTGATAGAAGGAACGGAGATGTCTATATAGTTGATACACAGAACTTCAGGGTTCAAGTATTTGATAAGGACGGAAAATTCATAAAGAAGTTTGGACAGATCGGTGATGCGCCCGGCACTTTTACGAGGCCAAAGGGCATAGGTATAGACAGTGAAGGGCATATTTATGTGGCTGATGCTGCATTTGATAACCTTCAGATATTCGATGACAAGGGTCAACTCCTTCTCTTCATAGGAGGACCCGGGCATGAACCAGGATATTTCTGGCTTCCGGCAGGCGTATATGTGGATGAAAAAGACAGGGTATATATTGTGGATTCCTATAACCGCAGGGTGCAGGTATTCCAGTATCTGAGCGAGAAGTGGAAAAAGGAAAACCCTGAAAAATATAAGGAATATCTGCTGAAATAAAGACAGGAAAAGGTGAAGGCAGACCATGAACCATGAACTATGAACTTAAAATGGGTATGGATTTGTGCGGTAATCTCGTTTGTCGCCCTTGTATTTCCCGTTATATCATTTGCGCAAAAGACAGGGAGGTTTTCGGGCTTGATTGAACTCACTTACCAGAAGGATAAAATTAAAGACATTGATTCTGAGACTGAAAAGGGCTCATTTACTCAGGATTATAAATTACGATATCAGGGATTTGTTTATAGTCCGAGGCTTTTGATGTATAACATTGGGGGAACATTCAGAAAGGAGGATTCCAAGACAGATGAATCCAGCGCCGGCAGGACAGATACAACTGCAAAGAGCCGTGATTACAATCTCAAATTGGATTTTATTCAGGGCACAAAATATCCGTTCACAATATATAAAGAAAGGTTTGAACTGCCCACATGGACAATGCAGCCAACACAGACCTTTCAGACCAGACAGACCAGCGACAGATACGGTCTTTTCGGAAATGCCTTTCTGGGCAAGGGCATAAATCTGAGGTATGACATGCGCGAGGATGATACGAAAACAACAGGGCGGACAGAGGGGACAGACCAGAGGAACAGGAGTTTTATGTTTGGTGTTGACAAAAGAAAGGACGAAAATTTTATAGATGCAAGTTACACATACAGGCATAACTTAGAAAAAATTAAAAACGAGTTTGAGGCGATTAATGATGCAAGGGTCTCCTTCGGTCTGAAGCCTGGCAAAGACACAAGATTCAATATGAACATCAATTACAATGACAACAGTTTTTACGAATTCACGACTACGACATTGAATATGAATTTTACGTACGTGCCGTCATCAGACTTTAATTCCAATCTTACCTTATATGCAAACCGCATAAAACAAACGGAGAAAATCGGTAACTTTGTGTCCCTTTTCGGCAATGCTACATATAAAATCAGCCCTTATCTAACAACAAATCAGAGCCTCATGCTCTACAAAAGCGCAGGCGATTTCGGCAATGACTCTACAGAATCCCTGACACCCGGACTTGTTTTTACAAAACAAATGCCGGGGGGGGTTACTGTTTCTGCAGACACATCTATAAACGTCACGGCACAGCAGTTTGAGACATCAAAGAATAGAAATTCTATGTCCTATTCTATTGGCGGAAGGGTTTCCAAATTCTTTGAGGATATCAAATCAGAAATAAACGGCGGAGGCTCCTACTATATTTACCGTTCATCCCTGAAAGGAAAGACCGCAAGATACGCATTTAATGGCGGCCTTACAAGTCGTTTCATACAGAACCTGACTTTACAGAGTCTTCTTAATTTCTCAGAAGAAGAAACAATCGGCGACGAAACAGAAGGCGCATCATTCGAGTCAAAGACAAAGCGTCTCACCTCCGATAATTCCCTTGGATACTTTATGCAATTAGGATTTAGAGGAAGCCTTGACGCAAAAGTCGGCACAATCTTTGAGTCAGGAACCACTCAAAGGACATTTCGTTACGCCACACTGACAGGTCGTTATAGCCTAAGGAGAAATCTCTCATTAAATGCAGGGCTGAATCTTTATAAAGAAAGCATCAGCAAAACCCAAACACTCATTGGCTCTTTAGGTGTAGAATATAGATTAAGAGCTATTAGAATGAGTCTCAGAAATGGTATGTGGAATGAGAAGGGACCGACTGGAACCAAGACAAGGTCAACAATATTCTTTCAGGTATCAAGACCTTTTTAACAACAGGTCGAGGTCAAGGTAAAGATGAAAAGAACAGTGAAAATAGCAGATGGAGGAAATTTAGAATGGAAATGAAAGGATTGTTTCAGAAAACTACAGCTTATGTCTCTACTCTTGTCTTAATATTTATCTTTACCTTAACCTATTCCTTTGCCATGGGGCCGAAGGTTGAGCCAAAGGTTGAGCAGAAAAAGGAGCATATAGTCTGGCCTCCTCCGCCATGGGAGCCTAAGATAGAGTTCTTATATTCCATCACAACGCCTGATGACTTCGAGATTAAAAAGGGTTTTTTCCGCCGCTTATGGGAATTTATCGCGGGTGAGACAAGGGAAGGAGTGATAAAGCCCTTCGGTGTTTTTGCCGACGACAACGGCAGAGTGTATGTTACAGATACTGCCGACCAGTCCGTCCATGTCTTTGACCCAAAGAATAAAAAGTATTTCGTTATTGAAGGGATAAACAAGAATCAACGGCTTACTTCCCCCATAGACGCGGCAACAGACAAAGAAGGGAATATATATGTGTCTGACTCGGTAATGAGAAGGGTATATGTTTTTAATAAAGAAGGAAAATTCCTGCGGGAGATAGGCACGGATAACATGATGCAGAGACCAACAGGAGTTGCCATTGATAAGGCATCGGGAACCCTTTATGTGGTGGATACCCTTGCCAGTAAGATACTTGTTTACAGCATGGATGGCAAGTATATAAAAACCATCGGAGAGTATGGCGATGGCAATGTTCAGTTTAACCGTCCGACCTTTATTGCCCTTGGAAGGGATGGGAATTTATACATTGCCGATACAATGAATATAAGAGTCCAGATAATTGATAAACAGGGGAAATTTGTCGGCAAATTCGGCAGGCATGGCAACAGCGCCGGCGAGATGGCTAATCCGAGGGGAATTGCCCTTGACAGCGAAGGCCATGTCTATCTTACAGACACTCTCTTTGAGGCAGTGCAGGTATTTGATAAGTCAGGACAGGCGCTTATGACATTCGGCAGGCAGGGAACGAGAAGCGGTGAGTTTTCCATCCCTGCTGGCATCAGCATTTCCAGTGATGATAAAATATATGTAGCGGACTCGTATAATATGAGGGTGCAGGTGTTCAGGTATATTAAGAGTTCACAGTGAACTGTGAACCGTGAACTATGAACTTTTAAAACATGGCACGAAATTTGCTGAGCAGATATTGACAGGAGAGATATAATATAATATAATATATTGATTAAACAGGGGGTGTGTATGAAACGCCTTGTTCAACTGCTTGTCTTTACAATAGCCTTTACCTTTACCTGTATTTCTTACGCAGGTATTGCAAACACGCTGCATAATATGTCCACCAGTGGCGCAGGCACAATAAAGGCTACATCAGAAACAGAGATATGCGTGTTTTGCCACATACCCCATAATGCCCAGGCAGGCAGGCCTTTATGGAACCACGACATGCCGGCTACAGGCTACACGATGTACACCAGTGAGTATCTGACAAGGGCTGGTTATACTGTGCCTACAGCGCTTGGTGCGCCGACAGCTCCGGGACAGATTGCAGCAGGCACACTTTCAAGGCACTGTCTTAGCTGTCATGACGGAACTGTTGCAGTGGGCGCTGTTTATATGGTAAGGGGGACAATCCTTGGAAACAGTCTTATAGCAATGTCTGGTGTTACAACGATGCCCACAACTGCAACAGGTTATATAGGCACAAACCTTACAAAGCATCATCCTGTTGGCATCGTATATAATGCAGCAATAACAATTGCTTTCGGCTCAGGTTCAAGGACTATAGAACTCATATCGGGTCCGACCTCAACGGATATGAAGCTTTACGCCATAGGGACGAGTAGCTATGTAGAGTGTTCATCCTGCCATGACCCCCATATTCAGAATACAAAGTTTTTAAGAGACACTGACGGAGCAACATTTGCAGCAAAAATAAGCAATACATGCAGCGCCTGTCATATTAAAACAGGATGGTCAGAAAGCATTCATCTGTCCAGTGGGACGGCCTATTCTGGTAGTGCTGTTGGAACAACATTTGGTTCCAGCACCATATCATCCCTTGTATGTATGAACTGCCACAGGACGCACAAAGGCGAAGGAGTGCCTTATCTTTTAAGACAGGCTGAAGAGACCACATGTTTTCAGGGCGCATCCAGCGTGACTACCGAGACAGCCTGCCACGGCTCAAGCGCTACAGCAACAACAAACAGGATACAGACAGTTATTACGAGGACATACAAGCATCCGACAACAACAATCTGGGGAGTTCATACAAATCTTGATGTTCTCTATCCTACGGCTGCTCTCAAGGGTCTTCAGTGGTCGGACTCAAGACATGCGGAGTGTGTTGACTGTCATAACCCTCACAGGGCAAATAATACGCCTGCCCGTGTGGGGACAGCCTCTTGGTATCCGACAACCGTTGACAGCACATCAAACCAGACGGCAAAATCCGGCGCCCTTACAGGCGTAACAGGAGTAAAACCCACATGGCCGGCAATTTGGACAGTCCCGACTACATTTACCACGCAAGAGTCTTCAACATATGAATACCAGATATGCTTCAAGTGCCATTCATACTGGGCATTGAGGGACGGTGACGGAATCACGACATATACAACTGCATCGGGTGCTACAGTAACAGACCAGTCAATGGAGTTTAATCCGAACAACTACTCTGCCCATCCTGTGGTGGTAACATTAGACGATAAGACAGGAGGTTATGCTCCCAAACCATTGACAGCGGCTCAGATGTCAGCGCCCTGGGCAACAAATGTAGGCAAGCAGACCATGTACTGCTCTGACTGCCACGGTTCAGATAATGAGGCTGGTGGGGTATCAGGAGACCCGAAAGGGCCGCATGGGTCAACTTATAAATATATGCTAAAGGGAACAGGTAGATACTGGCCTACAAAATCTGACGGCTCACTATGGACTCTAAATACAACTGATGCGAGTAATACAGCCCTTTTCTGTAAAAACTGCCATCCAATATACGATGGTAGCTGGGGTAGCTGGAAAAATAATGTCCATTCCCGACAATGTGGGTATAAGCATCGTAATGTTCCATGCGTTGTATGCCATATCGCTGTCCCTCACGGCTCTAAGAGATCAAGGCTCATCGGATATAGTACCGACCTTTCGCCATACAATTACAATGGCAATAGCCTTAAACAAACAGGATTTGCAAAGGCCTCAGGACCATTTAATTATAGTAAAAGCAATTGTTCTTATCCAGCTGGTGTCTGTCATGGCTCACAGTCACCTCCCGCAGGCGGCTATGACCCGTAGGGGTTAAGGAGAAAATTAGAGTAATTACCCTGCTGTTTTGCAGCATAGGGAAAGAAAATAGAGGGAAAGAAAATAGGGGAAAGAAAATAGGGACAGCGACTATTTGGAAATAAAATAGGGACAGCGACTATTTTAATCTTTCAGGCATTTTACAGCTACGCCAGTTCAATAATGAAATGCAACACTTGGGAGAGCAGGAAAGGAGATGCTATCCTAAGTGTCTATGGAAAAACAAAAAATAGGGACAGCGACTATTTTTGTGAAGAAAATGGATAGAAAGAGGTAGACTACGGAAAAAGGAGAAATAGGTTGTGTTAATTGAGTATATTCAAACAGCAATAGAAAAAGCAGAATACAAAAGGTTAGATGATGGAACTTGGTTTGCTGAGATTCCAGGTTTTGAGGGTGTTTGGGTAAATGGAAATTCGGTTGAAGGATGCAGAAAAGAGCTTATGGAGGTTTTAGAGGAGTGGCTTATCTTAAAAATACAAGATAAAGACCCTATCCCTATAATAAAAGGCATTGATATAAATATCAAAGAAGTGGCAACTGTCTAATAACATCTGATGCCTTCTTCTATTTCAAGAAGGGAAATAATCAGGAAATTCAGATAGTTGGGATACGCAGGGCCATTTTCTGGAGGAAAACATCAATTTATGACTAAAGGTCAAAAGAAAATTCGTATCCCTAATCCACACGGAAGCGGAGATATACACATAAGTCTTATTAAGGAGATACTCAGACAGGCAGGCATAAGTAATGAGGAATGGGAGAAGGCTTAGGCTGGAAATCAATTATGCGTTATCAGAAAATATGGTTATCCATTAAAAGTTGTATTTTCAATAGAAGAAGGGAGTAAAATTGTTATAACAGCGTATCCTTTAAAAAAGGAGAGAAGGAAATGAAAATATATTATGACAAAGAGGTAGATGCTGCCTACATAAAACTTTCAGATGAAAATCCCTCAGGTGTTGTAGAAGTTTCTGATTTGATGTAGCTAATACTAATGTCATTGCGAGCCGAAGGCAAAGCAATCTTAAGACAGGCTCGGAACAGAAGAAAAACAAATCAAGGGTGGTTCGAGGGCTAAAAAAGAAAAGCTGATTAATAGCATTAATTCAGAATGGAGGGACTTGTATACCGAACCATGAGATTGCTTCGCTTCGCTCGCAATGACAATTTTGCATTACGAACACTGATGTTAGTTCTTGCTGTATTATTTTTATCCACCTGCAGTGAGTTGGAAAAGGCGCAGGATAAAGCATTAATCAAAGATGTTATTATTAGCTACAACAAGATGCTTATCAAAGCTGCAAAGACCGGTGATGTGGAGACATTGAAGGGTATATTGGCACAAAAGGAGAGAGAAAAACTTAATCTCTGGATCGCTTCATGGCATGACTCCAATGTGTACATGGACGGCAAGATTAAGGGCATCAAATTCAAAAATATTACCATATCTGGAAACACTGCAAATGTCATGACTTCAGAGGACTGGATATACGAATATCGTAACTTGAAGACCAGACAGGCAGTCCTGCCTGCTTCAGGGATTTACTATGAGATGGAATATATCTTGCAAAAGAAGAAAGATAAAAAATGGGTTATAACAGCGATGAATATAAAGACAGAAAGGACGATTCACAGTTCACAGCCTACACCACAATAATAGGGACAGCGCCTATTTTGCAGGAGAAAATTTTTTACTGACAAGTGAATCGGGTTTAGAATTAATATAGTGCCATATAATGTTCGACTGGTATTTTGTGCTATAATTCGCATATATGGTGAAGGTTAAAATATGCGGTATAACAAGTCTTGATGACGCAATGGCAGCAGCGGATTTTGGCGCTGATGCGCTGGGTTTTGTATTTTTCAAAAATAGTCCACGGTACATTTCACCTGCAAATACAGGAAAAATAATAAAAAGGCTCCCTCCATTCATCTCAACGGTGGGTGTGTTTGTAAATGAGGATAAAAATACCATAAAGAAAACGGTTTCTCAGGCAGGAATAGATATAATCCAGCTTCACGGTGAAGAGCCTCCGAATGCATGCAAATTATCTGAACATTTAGTTATAAAGGCAATAAGGGTTAAGTCCATTGATAATCTTGAAATAATCTCTAAATACAAAGATAAAGTTTCAGCCTTTCTGCTTGACACATACACGCCTGAAATGTTTGGTGGCACGGGTCAGATATTCAACTGGGACATTGCAGTAGAGGCAAAGAAATTCGGCAGGGTTATCCTTGCTGGAGGGTTGACCCCTGCAAACATAGAGAAGGCAGTACGCTTGGTTCTTCCTTATGCTGTTGACGTAAGCAGCGGCGTTGAGGCAGAGAAAGGCAGAAAAGACCACAAGAAGATGAAGCTTTTTATCGAAAAGGCGAAGCGTGTCAGTATTTAGTGTCAGTTACTAATACGGTCATAAGTAAGAAGACATGTGCGGACCTTTTTGTCATTGCGGCTTGTCCGCAATCATTCAGAAAAAGAAAGATTCCCGACAAGCGGGAATGACAGTCATGTTGCCATACTTTTGCACTTATTAGTAATTATTTTTTGATAGTGAACACTGTCACTAATCACTGTCACTGGAAACTTTTATAACAGTCTTCACATTCCCCCTCGGATTAAAATCGCCGGCGACTTCAAGAAATCTTGGTTTTAATTTCTTTTCAAGTTCTGAATAAATCTTGTTCGTTGCCTCTTCATGCGAGATACGCATATTGCGGAATGAATTCAGATAAAGCTTAAGCGACTTTAATTCCACAATTTTTCTGTCAGGGACATATTTTATGGCTATCGTTGCAAAGTCAGGATAGCCTGAGCGTGGGCAGAGGCATGTGAATTCAGAAAAACTTATATTAATTTCATAGTCTTTTTCAGAGCAGGGATTGTCCCACAGCTCTAACCGTGCCGTTTTTATAGCCTTTTCTCCGTAGCGCATAGAAAAATTTAACACGCAGGTATTGACAAAAGCAAATATATTTTAGTAAGCTTTATCCAGCAGCAGTTCTTTTATTGTAAAAACCCCCTCAGGATAGGCAATGCCTACCGGGTTTTATTATTAAATATAAAAAACCACTCTACGAGCCATAGGCAAGAGAAAATCCCTAAGAGGAGTTAAATATGAATAACATATCTATTTCAGAGCTAAAAGAAAACACCATTGACGAGCTTACCACTGTTGCAAAGACCCTTAATGTTGAAGGCGCATCAGGCATGAGGAAGCAGGATCTCATATTTGCAATACTTCAGGCGCAGGCTGAAAAGACAGGAAATGTGTTCGGGGAGGGCGTTCTTGAAATACTGCCTGACGGTTTTGGATTCCTCCGCTCACCTGATTACAGTTATCTTCCGGGCCCTGATGATATTTATGTTTCGCCTTCCCAGATCCGCAGATTTATTTTGAGGACAGGCGACCTCGTTTCAGGCCAGATAAGACCTCCCAAGGAGAGCGAAAGATATTTTGCGCTCCTCAAAGTAGAGGCAGTAAACCATGAATCTCCTGAAGACAGCATAAACAGAACGCTTTTTGACAACCTTACACCGTATTATCCGACAGAAAGAATAAAGCTTGAATATGACACAAGTGATTATTCAACAAGGGTAATGGATCTTATAGCTCCTGTCGGCAAAGGGCAGAGGGGGATGATAGTTGCAGCGCCGAGAACAGGGAAGACAATGCTTCTGCAGTCAATAGCAAAGGCTACAAAAACTAACCACAGAGAGATACATCTGATAATCCTCCTGATAGACGAAAGGCCTGAAGAGGTTACTGACTGGAAAAGACAGGTCCCGACAGCAGAGATAATAAGTTCAACATTTGATGAGCCGCCTCAGAGGCACTGCCAGGTCGCCGAGATGGTTATAGAAAGGGCAAAAAGGCTTGTGGAAAGCAAGCGAGATGTAGTTATTCTTCTTGACAGCGTAACAAGGCTTGCAAGGGCTTATAATGCAATTATGCCAACAAGCGGGAAGGTTTTGTCAGGAGGGCTTGACTCAAATGCCCTTCAGAGACCAAAGAGATTTTTCGGCGCTGCCCGGAATATTGAAAACGGCGGCAGCCTTACAATAATTGCCACAGCGCTTGTTGATACAGGAAGCAGAATGGATGACGTTATCTTTGAAGAATTCAAAGGCACAGGCAATATGGAGCTTCACTTAGACAGGAAGCTCGTTGATAAGAGGATATTCCCGACCATAGACATAAACGCATCAGGCACAAGAAAAGAGGAGTTGCTTGTTGATAAGGATGTTCTCAATAAGATGTGGATACTGCGGAAGGTCTTAAACCCTCTGAGCACTGTTGAAAGCATGGAGTTTCTGCTTGGCAAGCTTACAGGCACAAAGGCCAACAAGGACTTTCTTGATATGATGAATAAATAGAACCCTCAATTTTTCTGTATTTATGATAAGGCGATGTGAAAATTACCTTGACATCCCCTGCTATATTTCAGTATTGTTTTTTCAGTATATTCAATCGTAAATAAGTAGTTCTGGAGGGTTAAGATGCGTAAGATTTTAATAGCCCTGTTTATCCTTGCATTTGTATCAACCGCTCCCTCCATTGGCAATGGGGAACAAAGGGGGGCGTTCACAGACCTCACAACCAACATGGAATTTGTCTTTGTCAAGGGCGGATATGTAACTGTTGTAGGCATGTATGACGGCTGTGATTACAGGTGCTTTGTCAGAGGCAACGGCCTTTCACCGGAGAATCTTAATAAGGAACTTTCAGGATACAAATATCTTATAACGTTTTACGGCGCTGCA
>JAHILQ010000083.1 GCA_018896985.1 Nitrospinota bacterium | reverse complement strand
GTTTGCTTTGAACGTCTGACTGTGCGCTTCTTTTTCTAGTATCCAGTATGCAACAGTGCCGAGATCATAAAGCCTCGGGCACATATAGGTAAAAAATTTATAGGTATCATTTTCGTTGCCCCACAAATCCTGCATGCCTGTCAGACTGTCGAAAACATATCTCACACCTGAAGAAAAGCTGTCCTCTATAGAATTAAGTTTGCTGATGAACTGTTCGATGTCTCTCGGGTTATCAATTTTGACAACATTTATCTTCGTGGTTTTCTCATAAAATTTAAAAAACGTATTGTCATTTTTACCCTTTCCGGAAGTAAAACAATCAACAAGCATGAAACAATCAGGGTTAAGAAAACTCTTCATTTCATTAAGAACACTTTGAGGGGACTTGTTGAAACTTATATAAGTTACTTTCTGGGAATCATCAAAAGACTGCCTGACAAATCTTTTTATAAAGATATCATAGGAAGTACCTGCATTAACCTCCCATACAACATTATCACCTATGTACAGAGAATCTACAAGGTTATCAAGACCTTTTATGCCGGATGATATCTTGCTCATGGTAAACGGTTGCCTTTTGACAATAGTAAATTAACCTTAAATGAGTTTTTTTGTCAAGTTGACACAGCTAAAGGATTTTTATTACTATACGGTAACCGTTTGCCGTATTTAGAAGAGGGTGCATGGCAGTGTTGATTATTAAGAACATACACTCAGAAGGTCCCGGGACAATAGAGGAGTTCCTGAAGGAATTTTTACAAGTCATTTTTTAAAGAAACAAATTAATCGCACTTCTTAATAAGGCTAATTTTAGCTTTATTTTAAAATTAGGAGGTCAAAGATGGAAAAAGCAAGAGACAGAAAAGATGTAATGGAACTCGTCAAGAATCATGATGTGAAGTTTGTCAGGCTCTGGTTTTCAGACATCCATGGAATGTTGAAGAGTTTTGCGCTTCCAGTAGAAGAACTGGATTATGCCTTTGATGAGGGGATGGGCTTTGACGGCTCATCTATTAAGGGCTTTGCAAGAATTGATGAGAGCGACATGATTGCAAGACCTGATCCAACGACATTTGCCATTTTACCGTGGAGACCAAAGGAGAAGGCAGTTGCAAGAATGTTCTGCGATATTCATGAACCAGACGGGACGCATTATAAAGGCGACCCACGATATGTCCTTAAAAGAAACCTTGAAAACGCAAAAGAAAAAGGCTTTACCCTAAACCTGGGACCCGAACTTGAATTCTTTTATTTTAAGTCAGACAAAGGCACTGAGACGCTTGATAAAGGCGGATATTTTGATTATACTGTGGATGCGGCAGAGGACCTCAGAAGAGACACTATCTTAGCCCTTGAGGATATGGGGATAAAGGTTGAGTATTCACATCATGAAGTTGCCCATTCGCAACATGAGATAGACCTGAGATACAATGATGCCCTTACAATAGCGGACACTGTAATGACTTACAGGGCTGTAGTAAAGGAGATAGCGAGAAAACACGGCGTTTATGCTACATTTATGCCAAAACCAATATTTGGACAGAATGGAAGCGGCATGCACACACACCAGTCGTTATTTATAGGCGACAAAAACGCCTTTTTTGATGCAAAAGACAAATACTATCTTTCAGGTATTGCAAAAAATTACATTGCTGGAATATTGACTCATATAAAGGAATTCACACTTGTCCTTAATCAGTGGGTCAACTCATACAAAAGACTCGTGCCCGGTTATGAGGCTCCTGTTTATATTTGCTGGGCAAGGAGAAACCGTTCTGCGCTCGTAAGGATTCCACTTTATAAACCCGGCAAGGAAAAGGCAACAAGGATAGAACTTCGTTCTCCAGACCCTGCATGTAATCCGTATCTTGCATTCTCGTGCATGTTGAATGCTGGTTTAAAAGGAATGGCTGAAGGATATAAATTGCCTGAACCAACAGAGATAGATGTTTATCATTTAACTGGCGAAGAAAGGACAAAAATGGGCATAGACAATCTGCCCGGAAGCCTTATAGAAGCCATTGAGTATGCGGAGAAAAGCGAACTCTTAAGGGAGACCCTCGGCGACCATATCTTTAATGAACTAATGATAAGTAAAAAAATAGAATGGGATAATTATCGCATAAGGGTATTTCCTTATGAGCATGAAACATACTTGCCGGTGCTATAAAGTAGTGATAAATGTTTAATCAACAAAGAAATAAAGAACTGAGCGCAATACTTGAGGCAAGCAAGGTTCTTACAGCTTCGTTTAATCTTGAGAAAAATCTCACCTCTGTAATGGAGATACTGGGAAGTCATCTTGAGATGCAAAGGGGCTGTGTATATCTACTTGAGCCAATTTCAAAGGAACTGATGATTGTGGCTGCCTATGGACTGACCAAAACAGAGTTAGCCAAAGGGAAATACCATATCGGCGAAGGAATTGTCGGGAAAGTAATAGAGGGCGGCTCGCCGATGTTTATTCCAAATATTGGCAAAGAACCAAGATTTCTTAATAGAACAGGTTCAAGACCAAAAAAAGACGGCATATCATTCATTTGTGTCCCGATAAAATTAAAGAGTGAAATATTCGGGGTTTTAAGTGTTGACCGTATTTATTCAGAAAAACATGGCGGTGTGGATGATGACATTCGTGTATTAAACATCGTATCCTCATTGATTGCCCAGTTTGTAAAATTATGGGAGATATATAAAAAGACTGATGATGAAAAGGAGACCTTAAAGGGACATCTTAAAGAAAGATACAATGTTCCCAGTCTCATCGGTGAATCAGACAAATTTCGGAGTGTACTGCAGGCTTCATTAAAAGTTGCAGACACAGATGCAACTATATTGCTCCTCGGAGAGACAGGGACAGGCAAGGAGTTGATTGCAAAGACTATTCATTTCCAGAGCCGCAGGGCAAATGGTCCATTTATAGCTGTAAACTGCGCTGCCATCCCTGAAAACCTACTTGAAGCAGAACTCTTTGGCGCTGAGAAAGGGGCATTTACAGGCGCAAATGAGAGGCGGATTGGGAGGTTTGAGTTTGCCAGTGGAGGCACAATACTCCTTGATGAAGTGGGCGAAATATCATCTGCTATTCAAGCAAAGCTCCTCAGAGTTCTTCAGGAAAAGACATTTGAACGGGTAGGATCTTCAAGGTCTCTGAAGGCTGATGTAAGGGTGATTGCTGCCACGAACAGGAATCTTGCTGAAGAGATCACAAGGGGTAATTTCAGGGCTGACCTATACTGGAGATTAAATGTAGTCTCTATTATGCTGCCTCCAATCAGGAAGAGAAAGGAAGATATTCCACTTCTTGTTAATTACTATCTTAAAAAATTTAATAACCAATACCAAAAGAAGATACAGATCTCGGACGATGTTATGGAGAGATTCAAAGGCTATGTTTGGACAGGGAATATAAGAGAGCTTGCCAATACGATAGAAAGGCTTGTTATTATGGCTGACACTGAGATTATTCAGAACATAGACCTGCCTTATAGCTCCATATCCGAGCACCAAAGCCATTATTCAGAAGGTATAACATCTCTGGAAAAAGAGGTTGAATTTATAGAGCGTGAAAGACTATGCGCAGCGTTAAAGGCAAACAACTATATTCAGAGCAGGGCAGCAAAGGATATTGGAATAACACCAAGGCAACTCGGCTATAAACTGAAAAAATTTGGTATTGATCTAAAGTCTTTAGAGGGTGGGGATTAGTCTTATCAATCCCCACCCTGTCTTATCTTAAATCGCCAATTCCCCTTTTTCTCCTGTCCTTATCCTCATAACATCTTCAAGTGAGGATACAAATATCTTGCCGTCGCCTATCTTCCCGGTTTTTG
>JAHILQ010000082.1 GCA_018896985.1 Nitrospinota bacterium | reverse complement strand
TGAGGATCTGCCTTTACTCTCAGAAAAATACAGGTTTCAGATGGATATCTACAAGGAAGCGGCAGGTAAAATCCTTTCCCTGAAAACAAAAGCATATCTGCTTTTCACGCACAGAGGGCTGCTGGCAGAGATGTAACAGATTTTTAGCAGCTTCAGATACAAACAAATCAATCGTTTATGATTGGTTCATCAACAGCAAGGGACATCGTTAATCGGCTTCCTGCTTTAAAATCTCCTTTACCTGCTTACTCAACTTTGGGAGTTCTTTTTTTGCAATGCTCCAGACAATCTTATAATCGATGCCAAAATAGAAATGAATGAGTTTGTCCCTTAATCCTGCAACCTTCTTCCATGGGACATCAGGATATTTAGCCTTGAACGCTGCTGCTATGTTTTTCGATGCCTCTCCAATTACCTCAAGATTGCGAACGACAGCATCCTGCGCCTTCCTGTCCTCAAGAAACTTCCGATAGGTCAGCCCTTTCGTGTAGAGACTGATCAGATTTATTGCCTCATTAATATCTCCGAGAAAATCCTTGTCTCTTCGTTTCTTAGACATAAATCATGCTCCTTTTAATATCTTCTGCAATATGTTTATACCTTGGATTATGAAAACTCCTCTTGAAATGCTCAAATGTTGCAACGTCAACTTTTCTCCCCAATTTTTCTTCAAGCGTGTCAGCGAGTGCAACGAACTCCAATCCCAGAGTTTTATGGAGGTCTACAAGGATATCTATATCGCTCTTTTTCTTCTGACTGCCTTTTGCGAACGAGCCGTACAGGACAATTCTTTCAACGCCGTATTTGTCCTTCAGATAGGGCAGTTCTTTTTTCAGGATTGAAATTACTTGCTCACGCGTCAGCACAGTTGTTCTTTTGGATTGTTTTTTCATTTTCCGCCTTCGCCTCCCTCAAAATTCCTTGTCTATATCTTACCAATATCCGAGCCGAGATTTCAGGATTGACATATCAGCAGCAAGGGATATAGCGATTTATTTAAGCAGATGCCCTTTTACTTTGTTGATAAAGGCTTTCGTTTTTGGCAACATCTCATCAATATCGTTCTTTGTAATCTCAGCCTGTTCCATATAATCGCCTTTTTGCCTGAGTTCAAAAGCACGGTGCAAGGTTTTTGATAATTCGTTGTCAAAAATACCGGTTTTTATAAACTCCCTGTCAAAAAGTGAAATCGCGCCGCTATGTTTCGATGTGCCCAGCTCTTTTTCCTGCAGAAGGGCTAAAACAGTATAGAACATTGCGTAATACAAACGGTTCATCACAGCGCGCATGCTCATGCCTTCTCTGAGGAGAACTTCAGCTTCTCTTATGGAATCATCCGCCTCTTTAAGCCTGTATTTTACTAACTCAAGAAGTCCTTTTTTCATACGGCAACACCTTCACGATAAACATTTTTTATAAAGACAGATTCGCTGAGAGGGCTGTTCTTTACAGCATCCATACTGACAGCAACAGGCATGATGAGCACATCTTCATGGAACCCTGCCTCCCATGCACAATCGCTTATATACTTTTCTATTGAGTAGTCAAGACGATCCACAACGACAAGCACATCAAGGTCTGATTCAGGACTTGCGTCTCCCCTTGCGCGGGAGCCAAAGACACGTAGTTCAAGAACCTTCACCTTTTGTGATATAAGAGATTTGAATTTTTCTATTACTCTAAGGTCTTTTTCCTGCATCATTGCCTCCTTCCTCTTGTCCTTAAAATTCTCTGTCTTCTATATCTTACCAATATCCGAGCCGTGATTTCAGGATTGGTCACTGATTCCATAGCCTCCGCTGACCCGCCCCATGCGGTATTAGATGGGGTAGTTTTTATAAGTTCAATCATATCAGCAATCGCCGCATCAAATAATCTTTTGAACAGGAGTTTGAGGTTTGATTTTCTCATCTCAGCCTGACCTTCAGCTTCCGGATGGAATAATACTGCCTTCATTTCAGTCTTAAGCGCGCTTCCCTTAAGACATCTTTTGCCGGCTTGCATTTAACCTTGCCGCTTTTAATTTCCCTGCTGCGTCTCTTAGCCTCTTTTATCCAGAGGGCTTCTATATCCTTATCCTGCTTTTCATCAAGGCTTTCAATAAGTTTTTCAGCAAGTAATGCACGGGACTTAGCAGGCAATCCTAATAACTCAATCGCTATCTTTTCAACAGTTGTGGACATTTAATTCACCTCCTTCAAATTCTCTGCTTATATCTTACCAACCTGCCTGTCGGCAGACAAGTATCCGAGCCGTGATTTCAGTATCGGTTTGTCAACCTTATAGCCGCCGCTATCCAAACCTATTCAATATTGAGTGTTTATTCCTCTTCCCACACCTGTGCAATTATCCGATTAAAGTGGTTTTCCGCTTCCTGCCGCATAAGCAGCACGCTTTCTAAATGTCAATTTTGGTGTCTGACCCCACACACACCTTATAAAAAGGAAGCCCTGAATTCATTTTCAAATTCGGTTTTCTTTAACGCCTCATTATAGAAAGGCATTCCCCATACAGTGTATTTCTTCGATTTCCATAATACATTTATCCGATGCTGCTCTTTCAATGATTTTAAGAATTTCTCTTTCCATTCGTCATACTTCAAAAGGTGCTCGCCTTTCGGTTCTATGAAAATCTGGTAATGAAGAGATAAATCCGAATCCTTCTTTTTGAGGAATAAAACAAAGTCAGGTTCAATCGGTTGACCGTCATTAAAGGTATAAATCTGGAAATGTCGTTCATTGCGGACAAGGAAGATTTCGTCCCATTTCAATTTCAAAGCGTCATAAGCTTTATCAATGAATTTTATAAGGTATTTTTCCTCGGAAGTCCCATAATTTTCTTTGAAGGCATACCATTCTTTACTGCTCAAATCCAATCGGAGGGCGTTATTTGATGCTTGACTTTGAGGAACGCCGTACTCCTGATCGCTTCCTTCTTTCACAAAGATATTCAATGTCTTGTCCTTGCTGAATATCTTTGAAACAGAATTGGGGAAGAATTCCGGTGTGCCCTGATATTCCACTTTATCGGATTCAAGGCTTTGACTGATTTTATCAAGAATAGAAACTGTGATTTTTAGTTTTTCGTTCGGAGTCAATGCGGCAATATGCCCTTCCTCTCCTTCGACTTCTACTCTTATCTTTTTAAGATAATTTTCAGAAGAAATGAACTCGTGAATAGATTTAACATTGGGGAGAAAAGATTTTAGATTGTGAAACCTGTAAAATTCCAGTTTTGAGATGGCTTTTTTGATTACATAAAAGCCGAAGTCTTCAAGCATATAATCTCTTTGCTTTGTCTTTTTGGAAGGAGAAGCGGCATTATCAAATATTGCCGTTGATTCGACCGCGCCTGAAAACAAGTTCACATGAAAGATACGCTCTCTAACGATATTTGGCAAAGCAGAGAGACCGGATCGGTCATATTTAACCTGTTTATTCAGGAAAATAAGCCCGTTCTTATAAAAATCTGACTCTTTAAAATCCATTTTCAATTCAAGCTGAATTTCCTTTGTCTCTTTTGCCTTTATGCCGATTTCCTGAAGGGCGATATTCAACTCCTGAATATATCTCGGATTGTATGCGCTGTGGTAATAAAGCTCCTCGCAAATGCGGAGTTCGTTTTGAATATCGGAGTCATATTTCCGCTGGAATTTTGGCTCTGCTTGATCAATCTGGAAAGGACAATACCTTGCGCCGCGCCCAATAAGTTGCGCCTCCGACATGGTTGTGTTCCCCGGCTTCCCTTCTTTCGCATCCCTGGTATCGTAAAGCCTGACAATATCAAAGAGGTTGAGGACGTCCCATCCTTCGTTCAGCTTATCTACGGCAAAAACTGCACAGTATTCGTTGTTTTCATTTTCCAGCGTATTGACGGCAATCTGTTTTTCTTCGCTTTCTTCCTTGCTGTTAACCTCAATACATTTTTCTTCCGAAAAGTCGTTCTTCAGTTCTTCAATCAGGTTTTCTATGGAGATATTGTTCTCTTTAAAATATACGAAACACCTTTTTAAAGTCGGTTCATCGCTCTTTTCTATCGCTGAAATATCCGACTTTTTCAGATTCTTAATCGTCATTGCAAATTCGTCGTAAAAACTCTTGCTCTCTGCAATCGTTTTAGACTTGAATAGGATGACAGGTTTAATTCGCTTTCTATTCTTTTCAAAAACCTTTCTCCGGTACTGGCTTAAGATAAGGGCATGCAATGCCCGCTGAATTAAAGGAACATCGGACTGCAACACCTTAACTTCTTTTGAATAGCCGTCTATGCGGAATTGCTTGAGCGGATAATCGCAGAGGATTTTATCACAATACTTTGAGGCAATTTCCTGCACGGAAAAATCGGCTGTCGCAGTATATTCCAGAAGGATATTTTCAGGATTAGAGCGGAAAATCCGGCTTACCGTTCCTTCCCATGAAATGATCTCTTCCTGTTCCTCTTTGTTCAGTTTGCCTTTTTTCGTTTCCACATTGATATGGTGTGCCTCGTCTGAAATGAGGACGATTTTTTTGTCCTGAAAATCATCATAAGTGATGCAGTTTTCACGCGGAGTGTTTAAGCGGGAATGCAGTCCCTGAATAGTGGAAAAAGCGATATTGATATCTTCTTCATTGGCTGCTTGAAAATTATCCACTTCTTTAATGGCGACCTTCTTATCGCCGAATGCAATAGTCTCTGCAAAAAGATATTTAGAAGAAAGCGGGGTTAAGAAGTTTTCCCGTGTCTTATTGATGATATTTGTGCTGTTCACAAAGAACAGAAAGTTCCGATAGCCCTGTTTGTAAAGGTGAAGAATCGCCCCTGCCATAATCAGGGTTTTTCCGCTACCTGTTGCCATGTGAAAAAGGAGTTGTGCGGGCTTTTGCCGGAGTCTGTCGTTGGAAAGATAATATAGAAAACGACTGAAGGCTTGGTTTTGATATGGCCGGAGTTCAAAAGCAGGGTTCAGATTATTCTTTAAGTCAAGCGGGACTTCCGGCAGTGCATTACCAAGTTCTATATAAGCGCTGATCTTTTGTTCAAGGGTCTGCGGCATCTTACGCCTCCCAGTAAAATCGGCGGTTCAGCTTTTTATCTGTATCAGTAACACCATAGTCCTCGTCATCTATCTCGCTGTAATTTACATAAAGCTGATTTTTATCCAGCGCTTCTATAAGGAAACGCCTCTGCTCGTCAAGACTCAGGCTCTCAAATTCGGAAATATTGGCATTTATGGTTTTCGGGTCTACCTTGTAGCTCAAAAAGGCTTTCTCCTGCATTTCTTCCCAGACGGCAAGGAGTTCTTTCGTTGTTTTTGCTTTCCGGATGCGGTTAATATAGGTTTCGTTGTATTCCATAAGTTCGCAGTAGATGAAAGACCCGCCGCCATTATAGTTTACAGCTTTTGAAATGCCGGATTGGTCGCCATTGATAACATTTTTCAAACGGACAACGCTATCATTTTCTTGATAGTCAAGTTGTTCAATACCGATATATTGCCGTCCCATTTTGTGGGCAACGGCACAGGTAGTGCCGGAGCCGAGATGGAAGTCTAATACAATTTCACTTTCTTTGGTGACTAATTCAACAACCCTTTTAATTAAATTTTCTGGCTTTTGTCCTGTAAAATCTATCTTTTCACTGTTAGAGCCTTGTAAGTTATAAATATCATCCCATAAATTATTTGCGAGTCGCCCTTCATTTTCGCGCTCATTCCAATAAGCTTTTTCTGCAATTGTTTTTCCATCTATATATAATCTGCCATCATTTTCTAATGCTTTGAGTTTACCAAACTTCATTCTCCATCCTTTGGCAGGACACTTCCATATTTTCCCTTTATTATCTTTATAGTCATAAGTTGTTTCTGGTCCAGGACCTCCTGTTTTTTGAAGTGGATAAAGACGATATTTTCCTCGACTATCTTTATCGTCCTTGTTATACATTGCTATAGTTGTTGGAGATAATGCTGTATAGACAGGAAAGAAATCGTAGCTTTCTGATTTTGAATACCAAATAAGATAATCGACATCACTTGGCAAGTTTCTTGAGACAGTTTTTCCGCTTGAACTCCTTAACCAACTAATTTGTGCTTTGAAATTATCTCTCCCAAATACCTCATCGCATAAAACCTTAGTATAAGCTTGCTCGTTGTCATCAATTTGAATAAATATAGAACCCTCTTTCGACAAAAGACCTCTCGCCACCTCTAAACGATTCTTCATGAAAGTCAGCCATGTAGAATGGTTAAAGGAATCATTGTATTTAAAGCTATCACTCCCTGTATTGTACGGCGGGTCAATATAAATCAGCTTCACCTGTCCTGCAAATCTCTTATACAGCGAATGAAGCGCAAGCAGGTTGTTTCCCTTGACAATCAGGTTTTCCTTTGAAAAATCAATCTTCTCATTTCCTGATAAATCATACTCGCCGTCTTTGTCGTATTGCTTAAAGGATGTAAACACCTTCGGCGCAAGCAGACGGTCAATCTCATCCGGTGCAAGGGTCTCATTCCAGAATATCTCATCACGCTTCTGGTCTTCCTTTGTCTGCCCTCCTTCCAGCACGCAGTCTTTATAAGGCCACGCGAGAGCCACTTCCCTGCTTTCAGAAAGATAATCGCCGTTTTCGTTCACCAGCCCTATCTTATTTTTGAACGTCGTGTAGCTGTCGGGAAGAAATTGCTTGTTGGAAACGAATCTTTGAAACTTGATTTTATCAAACACGAGAACACCGCCAATTTCAGCGAAGAAATGCCGTTTAATGGACTCATTCTTGAGCAATAGCTTAATCAGCCCAGCGTCCATATTAAGGGCAAGTTCTATCACCTTATTTTTCAGAAGTTTTCCTTCAGAAACAAGACGCTCGTCTTCTGAAAGCAGTTGAATTAGTTCTTCCAGTAAATTCTGCATTGTGCATCACTCCTTGATTGAGTTTCTATGTGGTCAGTCTTATTTAAACGGTCGCTGTCCCTCATTTTGTCCC
>JAHILQ010000081.1 GCA_018896985.1 Nitrospinota bacterium | reverse complement strand
GCTGCTGCGCTCGGTGATAATCTTTCTTATATCAATGCCTTCGTAATCAGGCAGTTCAACTCTTTTTGCAGTGCAGGAGAATAAAAAAAATAATAGAACAATGAGCATGATTGACTTGAGCGGCATCAGAGATTTTTCGTTGTTGTTCTTGGCGAGATGAAGCGCTAACAGCCGCAACTGTCTGAACCCGAAGGGTGAGTTTTGTCCCGAATGCTTTCGGGATAGCGGAATGAGCTTTAGAACAACAGAAAAATATCGTAGCAAGCGAAAGTCAATCTTGCTTATTAAACCCTTCATATTTTTTCTATCGCCCAATTGTCGCCTCAAGCGCATCTTCAACATTCCCAGCTCCCATTATCTCAAGCCCGAAAGATTCCTTCAGCCTCTCGCTGTTTGTTCTGGACATGAGCGCTTTTTTGAACCCTATCTTTGCGGCTTCCTTAATCCTCTGCTCTGCATAAGCAACTGCCCGTATCTCGCCTGAAAGGCCCACCTCGCCGAACATAAATATCTTCGGGTCAATAGGGATGTCCCTCAGCGATGATGCTATTGTCATTATAATTCCAAGGTCAATCGCAGGTTCAATTATCTTGAGCCCGCCGACTACGTTTATGAATATATCCATTCCGCCAAGATGAAGTCCTGCCTTTTTCTCAAGCACGGCAGTCAGAAGATTAACCCTGTTGAAATCAACTCCGATGCTTGTCCTCCTCGGCATTCCGAATGTTGTTGGCGAGGCCAGAGCCTGAATCTCTACCATCAGCGGCCTTGTCCCTTCCATGCTTGCAACAACTGTGGAGCCTGAGACATTAAGCGGTCTTTCCGAGAGGAATAATTCAGAGGGATTTTCAATCTCGGAGAGCCCTGAATCTGTCATCTCAAACACGCCTATCTCATTTGTTGAGCCGAAGCGGTTTTTAACAGTCCTTAAAATCCTGTAAGAATGTCCTCTGTCTCCTTCAAAGTAAAGCACAGTGTCAACGATATGTTCAAGAACCCTCGGCCCTGCAATTGCGCCTTCTTTAGTCACATGGCCGACAATAAAGACAGGGATTGCTGATTTCTTTGCAAAGAACATCAACCTTGCCGCGCATTCCCTCACCTGACTTACAGAGCCTGGGGCTGACAATATTTCCTCTGTATACATTGTCTGGATGGAATCAATTACTATTGCGCCGGGATTTAATCTTGAGGCTGTGTCAATTATGTTTTCAAGAGATGTCTCTGCAAGGAGCATTATCTTGCCGGAATCTATGGAAAGTCTCTCTGCCCTCAGTTTTATCTGTTCAGGGGATTCCTCTCCAGATACATAAAGTGCGCTTTCATATTTTTTTGAGAGGCCTGACAGCGCCTGAATAATGACTGTTGATTTTCCGATTCCGGGGTCTCCTCCGACAAGGATTACAGAGCCTGCAACAACCCCGCCTCCCAAAACCCTGTCAAATTCCTTTATCCCTGTTGTTGTGCGTTTTTCTTTTCCGCTGACGATTGTGTTCAGGGGCTGGGGTTCGGACCTTCCCGATGATTTTCTTCCCTGCCTTGTCTCTTTTTTTTCTTCAACAAGAGTATTCCATTCCCCGCAGTCAGGGCATTTCCCGAGCCACTTTGCGCTCACATATCCGCACGCCTGGCATTGATAAAATGTTTTTGCTTTAGCCATGATTACTTTACAATCTCTGTCCCGATTCCATCTTTTGTGAATATCTCAAGCAAGAGACAGTGTGAGATGCGTCCGTCAATGATATGAGTTTTGGCAACCCCGTCCTCAAGCGCTTTCATGCATGCCTGAGTCTTCGGCAGCATGCCTCCTGATATTGTGCTTTCAGAGACAAGTTTTTTTATCTGTTTTTGAGAAAGCGTTGAGATCGTATTTCCTTTTTTATCCTTTATTCCCGGCACGTCTGTGAGGAGTATGAGTTTCTCTGCCTTTAGTTTTGCTGCGATAGAAGATGCAACATAGTCCGCATTAATATTAAATGTCTCGCCGTGTTCGCCAATGCCTATCGGAGATATGACAGGGATGAAACCTTCCTTTTCAAGGCTTTTAAGCGCCTGTGAGTTTATGTCTGTTACCTCGCCTACAAGGCCGAGGTCAATTATCTCTTCAACCCCTGTTTTTTGCGAGGTCTTTTTCATGAGTTTTTTCTTTGCCTTTATAAGCCCTCCGTCTTTTCCGCTCAGGCCTATGGCTTTTCCTCCGTGCTTGTTTATAAGAGAGACTATCTCCTTATTGACTATCCCGCCGAGAACCATCTCAACGATGTCCATCGTCTCTTCGTCTGTAACGCGCTGGCCATGGATAAATTTCGGTTTCTTGCCCATCTTCTCCATCGTTGAGCTTATCTTTGGCCCTCCGCCGTGAACAATCACAGGATGGATTCCGATGAAACTTAAGAGCGCTATATCCTGAGCGAATGTATCCTTCAATTTCTCTTCTATCTGTGCGGCTCCGCCGTATTTGATTACAAACGTCTTCCCTGAAAAATTCCTGATATACGGCAAAGCCTCAATGAGTATGTTTGCCTTTGTGATTAATTTTTTCATTTCAGTAGTATATCACCCCACTGTCTCTAAAATTTAGACATTTCCTTTATCAACCCATCTGAAACGTAAAAGCCCAGCTTTTTTAATTCTTTTGCTTTTTCAAGTGCTATTAGGACGGACGTGTCTGCTATAACTGATTCAGGCATTGCTTAATTCTTTGTTCAGGTCAAGATTTGAGTACTTTATAGGAGCTATTCCTTTATGCGCCAAGAGTTCTGCAAATGCCTTTTCGGAATAGCCGGCTATCTCTGATGCTTTACCAAGAGAAACAACGCCATCCTCAAAAAGTTTTATGGCAAGCAATATTTTTAGTTCATCTTCTTTTATATTTAATTCTGGAAGAGTTACAGTTACGCCCATGTTCAATCCTCCTGTTATTTTTGTTCAATTATATCACAGAATTTATTGTCAAAGCATGGAATACACAACATCTTCCCATTTTTTACTCTCAGCCTCGGCTCCATCGTTTTCTCTTTGCATATCTCGCAGCTTACGCTCGGATATATCTTTGCCTCATCAGGCAGCGGCATCTTCAGGTGTTTTATTTTAAACAGTTCCTTATCAGATGTCTTTAAGATGGATTCTATTTTCTTTGTTTTTCTCAGGTGGACTGCTTTTAGAACTTCTTTTGAACGGTTGCCTTTCATGTATTTTTGCCATATCTTTTTTTGTTTTTCTGCTTCATGCGGAGGTGTCCAGTCAATTGATATTCTGACTGCCTTTCCGGAAGGCCTTTTTATAAAAGTATAAACCTGTTTACCGTAATCTTTGAAAATGAGATTGCCTTTTCCGAATGTGCAGCCTGTCACAACCTGAACAGCATCAACAGCGCATGAGTTGTTCTCCACTATCGCAACTATCTCCTCGTCTATTGATTTTCTGCCGAGTTCTTTCAGTGCAAACGCTGATGCCCTGTATCCGAGAACAAGTCCGGGGCAGATGTGGCCGTGAAATTTAACAATCTTATCAAGTTTCTTCATGCCGGATTTCATATCTTCTCCTCATAAGGTGCAATCAGCGTGTTATATCCCTCATCTGCGAGGGTCTTTGCGAGGGTGTATGCATCGTCTTTTGAATTGAACTTGCCGACCCTGACCCTATAGTATTTACTCCCGCTAATCTCCGCTTCTGTTATATAGACTTTGCTGTATTTAAATTCCAGAGATGCCTTCATGCGGGTGGCATTTGACAGGTCTTTGTATGAACCAACCTGTATTGTAAAGGGCCCGCTGCCGCCTAAGAGCGAATACTTTATATATTTTATATACCTCATGTCCCTTCCGAGCGGTTCAATTCTTACTTTTCCGGTTCCCGTGCCTATTAATTCAATCTCTTTAGCACAGGAGTAGGAGAGGTCCAAGTCCCTTCCCGGAATAAACGGCCCTCTGTCGTTCACAGTGCACTCTATATTTTTGTTATTTGCGATGTTTGTCACCTTTAACTTTGTACCGAAAGGATATTCCTTATGCGCGCATGTATTTGCATACATATTGTAAGGTTCGCCTGATGATGTCAGCTTTCCATGAAAATCAGGTCCGTACCATGATGCAACTATATATTTTGCCTCTAAAGGCGCCGGCGTTTCTTTAGGGCTTTCTTTTGGCTGGGTTTCGTATTTGGGATAATCTTCGTAGTATCCGTATCTTGGAACAGCGCAGGAAGCAAGAAAAAATAGAGCAGTAGAGCAAAAGAGCAGCAGTGCAAAAGTATGAATACCATTTTTACTTCTGCGCTTCTGATCTTCTGATCTTCTGAGCTTTTGAATCACTACAGTATATACCTGCTCAGGTCTTCATCCTTCGCAATATCAGCGAGTTTGGTTCTCACATATTCCCTGTCTATCGGAAGTTTTCCGTTCTTTTTTTCAGGCGCCTCAAAGGATATATCCTCAAGGAGCTTTTCAAGGACAGTATGAAGCCTTCTTGCGCCTATGTTTTCTGTCTTCTCATTTACAGTTGCCGCAATGCCTGCTATCTCCTCCACAGCATCTTTCCTGAAAGATATCTCTACATTTTCTGTTGCAAGCAGCGCTGTGTACTGCTTTGTAAGGGCGTTATGAGGCTCTGTGAGAATTCTTATAAATTCATCTTTTCCAAGAGGGTCAAGCTCGACCCTGATAGGAAACCTTCCCTGAAGTTCGGGTATCAGGTCAGACGGCTTTGACATATGAAATGCTCCTGCCGCTATAAACAGGATATGCTCTGTTTTTACAGGGCCGTGCTTTGTTGTTACGGTTGTGCCTTCAACAACAGGAAGAAGGTCTCTCTGAACGCCTTCCCTTGACACGTCCGGGCCGTGAGTATGTCCCCTGCTTGCAACCTTGTCAATCTCGTCTATGAAGATAATCCCTGTCTGCTGGACCCTCTCAATCGCCTCTTTTGTTACCGTGTCCATATCAATTAGTTTGTTTGCCTCTTCCTGCACAAGCATTCTTAATGCCTCCGGCACCTTGGCTTTTTTCCTTTTTGCCTTCTCAGGAATCAACCCTCCGAGCATCTCTTTCAGGTTTATCTCAAGCTCTTCAAGCCCTATGTTTGAGATTACGCCGAATGGCATCACCTTTTCTCTTACCTCTACATCTACATATCTGTTGTCAAGCCTGCCTTCTTTAAGCTGCAGCCTGAGCCGCTCTCTCGTCTCTTTATACTTTTCTTTCTCCTCATCGTCAATGCTTATGCCCCGTCCGCCTGAGGCGGATCTTGGGGAGGGAAGCAGGAGGTCAAGCAGCCTTTCTTCTGCAAGGGATTCTGCTTTCTCCTGAATCTTCTCTATATGCTCTGACTTAACCATGTTAAGCGAGATTTCGGTAAGGTCCCTGATCATTGATTCAACGTCCCTGCCTACATAGCCCACCTCTGTAAACTTCGTGGCTTCTATCTTCAGAAACGGAGCATGTGCAAGTCTTGCGAGACGTCTTGCAATCTCTGTTTTTCCGACGCCTGTCGGTCCAATCATGATTATATTTTTGGGAAGCACCTCGTCTTTCAGTTCAGGGGAAAGCTGCAGCCTCCGCCACCTGTTTCTTAAGGCAATGGCAACTGCCTTTTTTGCCCTGTGCTGGCCGATTATATACTTGTCCAGTTCTTCTACTATTTTTCTTGGCGTAAGATTTTCCATCTATACCAACTCCTCTATTGTCAGATTCTCATTTGTGTATATGCATATATTAGATGCAATCTTCATTGATTTTTCAACTATCTCTCTTGCGGATAGATTTGTATTTTCAAAGAGCCCCTTTGCCGCTGCCTGCGCATAAGGTCCTCCTGAACCGATTGCAGCGACCCCGTCCTCAGGCTCAATAACATCGCCAGTGCCGGAGATTATAAATGTATGCTCCTTATCAGCAATGATCAAAAGCGCCTCAAGCCTCCGTAAAATCTTATCCGTCCGCCAGTCCTTTGCAAGTTCTACGGCAGCCCTTTTGATATTGCCCCGGTATGATTCAATCTTTGCCTCAAATCTTTCAAATAGTGTGAATGCATCTGCTGTTGCGCCTGAAAAGCCTGCAATGATTTTATTGTCGTACATTGTCCTTACCTTTTTTGCATTGTGTTTCAAGACAGTATTGCCCATTGTCACCTGGCCGTCTCCGGCAATGGCAACTTTTCCGTCACGCCTCACGCATAATATCGTTGTCCCCTTAAACATCTTTTACTCCTTTTTTAAAACTGATGCATGATACATGATGCACGATTCATGATAAAGCCCTATTCATTCTAACTTGTATCTTGTATCCTGCATCCTGCATCTTTCCATCTGTTATTTACTTTTTTGCAAGGGGATGTGCCTTGTCATAAGTATCCATCAGATGCGTTATGTCCAGATGCGTATATTTCTGTGTTGTTGACAAAGATGAATGTCCTAAAAGCTCCTGAATCACTCTCAGGTCTGCGCCGCCCTGAAGAAGATGGCTTGCAAAGGTATGCCTGAGAGTATGCGGCCCGATGCGGCTGTTAACACCGATTGCCTTTGCATACTTGATTACTATACGTCTTATACTCCTGTCTGTCAATCTTGCGCCGTTTCTGTTAAGGAAAAAAGCTCCATCCTTCTTTTTAAGCAAAACCCTTTCAATGAAATATGTCTTTATTGCCTCAACAGCTTTTGTGCCTACAGGCACTATTCTTTCTTTTTTGCCTTTTCCCTTAACCTTTACAAGACCTTCTCTGACATTGATGTCTTCTGCATTTAACCCTGCCAGTTCGCTTACGCGAAGGCCGCTTGAATACAGGAGTTCAAGGATGGCCCTGTCCCTTGCAGGCAGGAAACCTATTCCTTCCGGTTTTTCCACGAGAGCAAAGACGTCATCCACAGAGAGAAATTTCGGAAGCATCTTCGGCAGTTTTGGCGTAGGGACAAGTTTTGCAGGATTTGATTTTATAGAGCCTTCACGATAAAGAAATTTCAGAAAGGACCTTACTGCCGCGAGCCTTCTGCCTGCGGTGGTTTTTTTGTGCCCTGAATTTATCTCTTCGGCGACAAACCCTCTGATATCATTCATCGCTATGTCCTCTACCTTTGACTTGACGTGAATGGAGAATGCCTCAAGGTCTTTCCTGTATGCCCTGAGTGTGTGAGGGGACGCGCCTTTTTCTATTTCAAGGTAGCGCAGGAATTTCTGGATGTGAGAGGTCATGGGATATTTTAAGTTTCATCGCATGATTATTTCAACTTAAATAGGATTAAGGAGGCTGAAGCTGTCTTTCGGCAGTATTAAACGAATAGAGCTTCTACACTGTCGCCGAACACCTTTTCGCTTTCTGCAGAGACTTTTTGACAAATCTATGGCTCGTTACAGGCAATTTCAAAACTCGCCATTTTTCGCCTCGGCGAATCACACGGGTCTGACAGGCTCAGACAGTTGAAATTGCTTATCTTCCACTTCGCCGAGATTTGTAACCAAAAATTCTCTGATGCCGCTCAAAGGGTTCGGCGACAATATCTTCCGGCAAGCATACATGCCTGCCATATAAATGATTGAACTTCATTTTCGGGTTATAATAAATAATGCTGCTGTCATCAATAGATGTTGGTTCCAATACAATCAGGCTGCTTATCGGCAGAGTGGAGAGCGGAAAGGTTATTCGTCGCAAAACAGAAATGGTGATTACAAGACTTGCCTCAGGAATTGCAGAAACAGGATTGCTGAATGCAGACAACATGGAAAAATCAATATCTGTGCTGAAGGATTTCTCAGATATTATTTCGGGTTACGATATTTCATATATAAGAGCCGTCGGGACAAGCGCATTAAGAGAGGCGAAAAATTCGGAGGAGTTCAGGCAAAGGGTTTTATCGGAAACAGGAATAAAAATAGAAGTGGTTTCAGGTGAAGAAGAGGCGGAACTTACAGCGCGGGGAGTTATATCCGACCTGCCTGAAACGGATTCGTCTTTTATTATTGACATCGGAGGCGGAAGTTCTGAATGGATTTTATGCAAGAATTCATCTCCTGATGCAATGGGGACGATGCCTACAGGCGTTGTAAAGCTCTTTGACAATCACATAAAATCAGACCCTCCTTCAAAATCTGATATCGCCTCGTTTAAAAAAGAATTAGATACTGTCTTAAGCGGACTTAAAACTAAGATTTGGCATCTTATAAACAGCAGTACGGTTTTTATCGGAACAGCAGGAACTATTACAACTCTTGCATCTATTGACATCGGGCTTGAGAGTTACGACCATGAGAAACTTCACAGGCATAATATCTCTTTAGAGAATCTCTATGATATTTCAGGGAGACTTATAAGTATTCCCCTCAATGAAAGAAAAGAGATGATTGGACTTGAGCCGGAAAGGGCAGACTTGATTATCCCCGGCATACTATTTACAATTAATGTTATGGAATTATTCGGATTTGATAATATTCTTGTGAGCGACAATGGATTGCTTGAAGGCGAGCTCATAAAACTTTCTGAAAGGAGCTCATAGTTTAAATTTTATGAAACAGGTATTTAAAAGACCGGTTAGCCTTAAACCTGTGCCTTTCAGGTTCTGCCCGGGCTGCGGGCACAGCCTGATACACAGGATTATTGCAGAGTGCATAGACAATCTTAATATAAGGGAGAAAGTCGTAGGGATTGCGCCTGTTGGATGCGCTGTTTTTGCTTATGACTATTTCAACTTTGATATTCTTGAGGTGGCGCACGGAAGGCCTCCTGCAGCAGCGACAGGGCTGAAACGGGTTATGCCTGACAGAATAATATTTTCATATCAGGGTGACGGAGACCTTGCTGCTATCGGCACTGCAGAGATAATTCATGCTGCAAACAGGGGTGAGAACTTAACTGTGTTCTTTGTAAACAATGCCACATATGGCATGACAGGCGGACAGATGGCGCCGACAACGCTTATCTCGCAAAAGACTACTACTACGCCGAGGGGCAGAGATGTTAAGACATCAGGTTATCCTCTGCGTGTTTCTGAAATGCTTGCAACTATTGAGGGCGTTTCGTTTATTGCAAGGACCTCGGTTGACTCTGTAAAAAATCTTATGACGACAAAGAAAAATGTTGAAAAGGCATTCAGGTATCAGATGGAAGGTAAAGGATTCAGCTTTGTGGAAATCCTGTCGCCGTGTCCAATTGACTGGGGAATGTCCGCTGAGGAGTCCATAGACTGGATGCG
>JAHILQ010000080.1 GCA_018896985.1 Nitrospinota bacterium | reverse complement strand
GGGATGGAGAGGGCTGTGAGGGAGATGAAGGTATTTCTATGATTTATGGCATCGGCATAGACCTTGTTAAGATTGAGAGGATGAAGGATGTTGTTGACAAATGGGGAAAGAAGTTCATTCAGAGGGTTTTTACGAAGGATGAGATTTCATATTGCTATGAAAAAAAGAATCCCTATCTTTCTCTCGCAGTCCGTTTTGCTGCAAAAGAGGCGCTGATAAAAGCGATAGGCTCTGAGGTTGTTGTGCCGCTCACAGATATTGAGGTAATAAGCTCGGAGAACGGCAAGCCTGTTATAAAAGTTAATGGAAAGCTTAAAAAATTTTTTGATGAGAAGGCGATAAAGCAGGCATCAATAAGTCTGAGCCACGAAAAAGAATACGGCATTGCCTGTGTTGTGCTGGAAGTTTGATTCAATTGATTAAAGCTCAGAAATCGCCGGGAATAATTTGCGGCAAATCTTTACTGCAGTTTTGAAAAATCAGCTATTGATGATGCGAGTGTCCAGATATCCTTCAGTAGTGCAAGCCTGTTGAGTTTGATTTCTTCCTGTTTGTCCATTACGAGCACATTATCGAAGAAATAATTGATCGGCACGGTCAGCTCTGAGAGCGTTCTTAGAGCTTCAGAATATTTGTGCCTATCCATTAAGCTTCCGATTTCGGTTTTTATTGCGGTGAATTTCTCGTAGAGTTTTTTCTCAGGCTCTTTCGAGAGTAGTTTTACATCTAATGAAGGAAGTGCAGTCGCAGGGGTAATATTTTTCACCCTCTTTATGGCAGCGAGAAAATCATTGTAGTTCTCTGTTCCCTTAAATTCCTTAACAGCCTGAAGTCTTTTCTGTATTTCTTTTAATGGTTTCTCTGCAGATAGTGAAAGTATGGACTGGATTATATCAGGACTGTACCCTTCTGATAAAAACAAAGGCTCAAGCCTCTGTTCAAAAAATCTGAGCGCTGTTTCTGCAATCTCTCCTGACCGGTTAGTATCTTTTAGGTTTTTCAGAGAAGCAGTAACAATATCATTGAGTGATAAAGCGTAGCCATTATTCAGCAGTATTGCTATAACTGCAAGCGTCTGTCTCCTTAATGCAAAAGGGTCTTCCGAGCCTGTCGGCGTAAGACCGACGGAGAAGAATGAGGTTATATTATCCAGTTTGTCTGCAAGGCTGAGAATAGCGCCTGTCTCTGTTTCAGGGAGCCTGCCGCCTTGATATGCGGGCAGATACTGTTCCATCAGTGCGGCTGCGACTGCCGTGTCTTCCTTGTCATTGCTCGCATAGTATTTTCCAATAATTCCCTGAAGTTCAGGAAATTCCCTTACGACTCCTGTCAGCAGGTCTGTTTTGGAGAGAAGCGCTGCTCTTTCGACCTTTTGAGTGAGAGAGGCATTTATTTTTGACGCAAGATATGACGCAAGATTTTTGACCCTCAATGCTTTCTCGTAGAGGGTCCCGAGTTTTTCCTGATACACCACATTTTTAAGGTCGTTTATTCTATCTTCAAGTTTTTTTCTGCAGTCTTCTTCAAAGTAGAATTTTGCATCCTCAAATCTTGCCCTGATAACGCGTTCCGCTCCAATCTTAACAGTCTCTGAATTTTCTTCAGCGGTGTTGCTTATAATGATAAAGTAATTCGTGAGCACGCCTTTAATATCTTCAATTGCAAAGTATTTCTGATGTTCTCTCATTACTGTTATAAGCAGTTCCTTTGGAAGTTTAAGATATTCTTCTGAGAAGCTGCCCAGTACCGGAGTAGGATATTCTACGAGATTCGAGACTGTCTCAATGAGTTCCTCGTCTTTCACGATTTTTCCGTTTATGGAAGATGAGAGCTTCTCCGCTTTTTCTGTTATAATCCTTCTTCTTTCCTGAAAGTCAACTATGACGTGGTTATTTGCAAGCAGCTTTGCGTAAGCCGGTATTTCTTTTATCTGAAAAGCGGCAGGAGACAGGAATCTGTGCCCACGGGTCATATTGCTGCTTTTTATTCCTTCTATCTCAAAACTTATTGTTTCGTTATCAAATAAAGACAGCAGCCATCTTATTGGCCGTATAAATCTCATGTCATTGCCGCCCCATCTCATTGATTTTGGAAGATGCACTGAAAGCACAATCTTTTTGAGTATGTCAGGCAGGAGTTCTCTGACATGGATGCCTTTTTCTTCTATGACTGCAACAACGTATTCTCCTTTGTCTTTATTTTTTACGATGAGTTTTTCCACGCTTATGCCTTGAGAATTGGCAAATCCTGTTGCCGCCTTTGTATGCCTGCCGTCCGCATCAAAAGCTGCTTTTTTAGAGGGCCCGAATATTTCTTTTACTCTGTCTTCCTGCATCGGTGGCATCCCGTTTGCAATCACTGTCAGTCTGCGCGGAGAGCCTAATGTTTTTACTTCTGAAAACCTTATATGATTATCTTTGAATATTGTCTCTGTGTTTTCTTTTAGTTGCCGTATGGCAGATGGCAGAAACCTTGCAGGGATGTCTTCTGTGCCTATTTCTAAAAGCAGCGATGAGCGTTGAATCTCGTTTTTTGTCATTAAATATTACCTCTATTTTTTCAGAACATTATAACCTTATGATAGATTAATTGACAAGGGAAAAGCAGTCTGATAGGATTTTCCATGGAGGGATTTTATGAAGCATCTAAAGGAAAGTTATCCTTATCTGTTTTCCCTTGCCGTAAGGACAAACCCTTTTGACCCGGCTGCATCGCCGGTCGTAGACTCGCAGAGAATAAAGTGAGGTTTCTGAAAAGTGTTAAGAGATGACATTAAGGGTTTCGGGTATCGGAGAATCAGGAAAGGACGTCTTATCAAAAATTTCCTCCTGTTACTCATTGCTTTTACATCTCTGATAACGAGCATTGCTTTTGCTGAAATGGTTTCTTTTCAGAAGGAATATACCTATCAGGCAGGAGAGCTTGACCGCAAGGATTCTGCCCATATAATTGCGATGGAGAATGTGAAAAGGATTTTATTCGAGGAAATAGAGAATTATCTTAATAGCAAGGCAGCGATAAAAAACCTTCAACTCACTAAAAATCAGACTATGGCTCTTATTTCGGTAATTGTAAGGACTGATGTGATAGAACAGAAATGGGATAAGAATGCCTTTTATGTTAAAGCAGGGGTTTCTGTTAATCCTGATGAGATAGTTAAATTCATTGCTGTTCTGAGCAGGGATAAGAGGAATATAGGAGAGATAAAAGAGGTAAGGAAGAAAGCCGTAGGAATTTTAAGGAGGCTTGAAAAATTAAAAGAACAGCAGGAAACAGGCAAAGCAGATGCAAAGACAGCAGGACAGTATAATGAGGCGGTGAAGGTTCTAAGCGCAATTGACTGGTTTGAAAATGGATGTGTATTTGTGAATTCCGGCAATCCCCAGAAGGCGATAGAGGCGTTTACGAAGGCTGTAAAATTAAATCCTACATATGAGAAATTTTATGTCTTTCGCGGAAATGCCCATGGAGAACTGGGCAGCGACAAGCAGGCTGTTAAAGACTTTACAAAGGCTGTAAAATTAAATCCTAAATATGTAAAGGCTTATGTTTCCCGCGGAAATGCGTATGCGAGGTCGGGAAATTATCAGCAGGCTGTTAAGAACTACTCTATGGCTGTAAAATTGAATTCCAAACATGAAGAGGCTTATTGCTATCGCGGAGTTGCCTATGGAGCGCTGGGAAAAGAACAGCAGGCGCTTGAAGATTTCAGCCGGGCCATAAAGTTAAATCCTGAATATGAGAAGGCTTATTTTTATCGTGGACTTGCTTATGCCGAATCGGGAAATTATCACAAGGCGCTTGAAGATCTTAACAAAGCTGTAGAGTTGAATCCCGGCGATGCTGAGGCTTATTTCAACCGCGGCAGGGTTAATGGGCTGCTTGGCGATACGTATAAAGCCGTGGAAGACATCAGGAAGGCTGCAAAATTAGGAGATAAGGCAGCGCAGAATTTTTTGAAGACGCAGAAAATTGAGTGGTAGTGCGTATAACAGGGATTGCAGGACTTTCTTGTCCGAGAAGAGGTGAGCGGGAAATTGGAGAAGGGTCCCGCGCGGTCCCAGTCATAGTCTAATGACTTAAATCAGCGGTTCGCCGCAGGCGAATCCGCTATAGTGATTTGTTAGGTTGATTCTTTTATCCTGTCTTGCCAATAGTCCGGCTTCCTATGCAAATTGGCAACTGCAACAATAAGAATTTCCGTATTCAGTATCTGATAGATAATTCCGTAAGGGAAACGACGCAATTGACATCTGCGGGTGATGCTACTGAAGGGATGCCAGGCATTTGGAAAATGCCTGATTCGTTCAATAGTATTTAGAGCCTCCAATAAAAACGAATCCCCAAGCCCGGAAGATTCAGAATTGTAATATTCAATAGCCTCATCAAGTTCGATTTGAGCTATCTCAAGAAATCGTATTTCCATTACTTGTTGTATTTTGATAGAACTTCTTTAAGTGAGACCGCCCTGATTTTACCGAACCGGTAAGCATTAATTCTGTTTTCAACTTCATTGCGCCAGAGAGCGTCTATGTGTTCATCAGGCTGATCCAAGCTGGACAAAAGATGATCTGCAAGACTTGCCCTTTCAATGGTTGGCAGTTCCAATGCCTCTTTTAATATCTGCTGTGTATCTGTAGCCATTTTGCAACCTCCTCAAAGGTTTATGGCTTTATTATTGCAATTATTGATAATTTTGTAAACCTAACAATGTTATTAAGCGACAAAACAAGTGTAGCAGAAATAGGCTTTTTTGTGAAATAAAATTGACATACCCCATTGGCTGGATAAATAGTGACACATCCCATTATTGCCCTGCTTTCTTCCTGGGTCTGCCCCGAGGCCTAAGCGCTAAATCCCTTCCGGTTTTTCTTTCCATCCTTTTCATGAACGCTTCATCTCCCAGCGGCTTGCCTGTCCTCGTATGATAGCGTATCAAGTCCCTGTCTTTCTCTGCGCTCGTTTCTCTGATAAACTCCCTGTAATCCTTCCTCTGTGTTTCTGCAATAAGCTCCTCGTTTAAAAGATCGTCTGGTTTTCCCATT